>NZ_JBFPFM010000015.1:0-67129 GCF_047977705.1 Curtobacterium sp. LFS084 | reverse complement strand
CGGCAGCGCGGTCGGCGGGCACCCGGTCGGCGGCGACCACGTCGGTGCGGGCCCACTCCGGCAGCTCGACGTCGGCGTCCGGGTCGCGGTCCGGCGCGGGGTCGGGCGCGGTCCGGGAGGCGCGGCTCGACGCCGCCACGTCGCCAGCGGTCGTCCCGGGGGTCGTCCCGGGGGCGACCGTCGCGGCGCCCGTCGGCCGAGCGGGGGTCGGGTCCGTCGTCCGGTCCCGCTCGTCGGGGGCAGCGTCGGCGGCGGCAGCGCGGACCGGGACCCGTTCGTCGGGGTCGGTCCGCGTGGCGGCGGCGCGCGCCCGCTCGCCCGGGTCCCGCCGGACCGGAGCACTCGTGTGGTCGGCGCCGGTCGCGGCGTCGCCGTGCGCCTCCTCGACGACGAAGCGGTGCACGTCGGTGGTCCGACCGGCTCCGGCACGATCGAGTGCGGCGAGGAGCGAGCCCTCGGCGGCGGTGTCGGCGTCCGCGTCGGCACGATCGTCCGCGACCTCGTGCCACTGCTCGCGCGCCCGGATCCGTTCCGGCACCCGGACGAGGTCGCTGCCCGCTGCGAGCGCGACCACCGCCGGGACGCCGACCTCGAGGGCGGCGAAGGCCCCGACGACGAGCGCGTGCGGACCGACGTCGGCCAGGCGACCGGGGCCGAACGACCCCGACGACAGCCAGGCGACGAACCCGGTCAGCACCCCGGCGACGACGCCCGCCGCCACCCCGCCGAGTGCACGGTGGAGCGCCGAGTCGGCGCTGCCGAGCGTCCGGACGAGCCGCGGGCGCAGGAGCCCGCCGGCGGCGAACCCGGCGACGACGGGCACGAGCACCCAGACGAGCCCGAAGGTGTGCCCGGACGCCGGCAGCGCCCCGAACACCGGCAGGCCGGGGATCGGGCCGAGCGTCGTGCCGATCGGCGACACGCTGGAACCGGTCCCGATCGCGAACCCCGGCCCGACGAGCCACGCGGTCGCCCAGCCCACGAAGTCCGGCAGGAAGGCGAGCTGTCCGACCGTCAGGGCGACGCCGCCGACGATGCCGGCGTGGGACCGCTCGTAGAGCGAGATGACCTCGGCGAAGGACGCGAAGAGCAGGACGGCGACGACCACCCCGGCGACCGCGACGACCACGGCGGTCGCAGCGGTGCCCGCGCGCAGGCCGAACGCCCCGACGGCACGCCAGGTGGCCGGCACGCGTTCGAGCCCGTCGAGCACCCGCTGCGTGAGCGGATCGGCCGGCAGGCCCCGTCGCCGTCGGCACACCTCGCTCGTCACGAGCGCGGGGATCCCGAACCAGAGGGCGGGCAGGACGATCGCCTGCCACAGCGTCGGCACGGTCGCGGCCGAGCGCGTCGACAGGGCGACGAGGAGCCCGAGGAGGGCGACGACACCGGTGCCGACGAGCAGGCCCGTCGTGCGGTGGTCGGTCTCGGCGAAGCGGCGCCCCGCTCGTCCGGCGAGCCACGCGGTGACGAGGGCGAAGCCGAGCGCGGCCAGGGTCACGTGGATCGGGTCGGCGGCGCCGGTCACCCCGGACGACTTCGCGAGGGCCGAACCGAGGAGGAACGACACGTCGACGCCGTGCCCGACGAGCCAGACGCTCCCCGTGGCCTTCCAGAACACGTCCCAGTCGACCTGCAGCCCGTACTCGAAGCCCCACAGGAGGGTCAGCGGGACGAGCGCGATCCCGAGGCCGACGCCGACCGTCACGACCGCCTCGATCGCGGCGAGCAGTGCGGTTCCCAGGCGGTTCATCGCAGCGAGGATACGTGCCGATGTCCGCTTCGCCGGGGAGCCGCGCGGCGGCGGGGCGAACGTCCCCCGCGTCACGACGGGAGGCGCGGTGCCAGCCGGCACCGCGCCTCCCGTCCGACCCGTGACGGGTCGTGACCGCTACTTGCTCGCGACGACCTCGCGGAGCAGCGCCGCCGTCTCGGACGGCGTCTTGCCGACCTTGACGCCGGCGGCCTCGAGCGCCTGCTTCTTCGCCTCGGCGGTTCCGGCGGAGCCGGACACGATCGCGCCGGCGTGGCCCATCGTCTTGCCCTCGGGAGCGGTGAAGCCCGCGACGTACCCGACGACGGGCTTCGTGACGTGCGCCTTGATGTAGTCGGCCGCGCGCTCCTCGGCGTCGCCGCCGATCTCACCGATCATCACGATCGCCTCGGTCTCGGGGTCGGCCTCGAACGCGGCGAGCGCGTCGATGTGCGTGGTCCCGATGACGGGGTCGCCGCCGATGCCGATGGCGGTCGAGAAGCCCAGGTCACGGAGCTCGTACATCATCTGGTAGGTGAGCGTGCCCGACTTCGAGACGAGGCCGATCGGGCCCTTGCCGGTGATCGTCGCCGGGGTGATGCCGACGAGCGACTCACCGGGCGTGATGATGCCGGGGCAGTTCGGGCCGATGATGCGGGTGGTGCCGCCCTTGGCCTTCGCGTGCGCCCAGAACTCGGCGGAGTCCTGCACCGGGATGCCCTCGGTGATGACGACGACGAGGGGGATCTCGGCGTCGATGGCCTCGAGCACGGCGTCCTTCGCGAACGCCGGCGGCACGAAGACGATCGAGACGTCGGCGCCGGTGGTGTCGATGGCTTCGCGGACGGTGCCGAAGACGGGGAGCTCGACGTCGCCGTGCGTGACGGTGGTGCCGGCCTTGCGGGCGTTCACGCCGCCGACGACCTGCGTGCCGGCCTTGAGCATGAGCGCGGTGTGCTTGGTGCCCTCGCCGCCGGTGATGCCCTGGACGATGACCTTGGAGTCCTTGTTGAGGAAGATCGACATGGTCAGTCCCTTCGGGCCGCTGCGGCGGCGAGTTCGGCGGCCTGCTCGGCCGCGTCGTCCATGGTCGCGGCGACGGTGACCAGCGGGTGCGCTGCCTCCGCCAGGATCCGGCGACCCTCTTCCACGTTGTTGCCGTCGAGGCGCACGACGAGCGGCTTGGTGGCCGCGTCGCCGAGGATGCCGAGCGCGGCGACGATGCCGTTCGCGACGGCGTCGCAGGCGGTGATGCCGCCGAAGACGTTCACGAAGACGCTCTTCACCTGCGGGTCCCCGAGGATGACGTCGAGGCCGTTGGCCATGACCTCGGCCGAGGCGCCGCCGCCGATGTCGAGGAAGTTCGCGGGCTTCACGCCGCCGTGGCGCTCACCGGCGTAGGCGACGACGTCGAGCGTCGACATGACGAGCCCCGCACCGTTGCCGATCACGCCGACCTGGCCGTCGAGCTTGACGTAGTTGAGGCCGTGCGCCTTCGCCTTGGCCTCGAGCGGGTCCTCGCTCGCGGTGTCCTCGAGCGCCTTGTGGCCCTCGTGCCGGAAGTCGGCGTTCTCGTCGAGCGAGACCTTGCCGTCGAGCGCGAGGATCTGGCCGTCGCCCGTGCGGACGAGGGGGTTCACCTCGACGAGGGTGGCGTCCTCGCCCTTGTACACGTCGTAGAGCTTCACGAAGACGTCGGCGACCTGGTCGCGGAGCGCCTCGGGGAAGTTCGCCTGCGCGGCGATCTCGAGCGCGGCGGCCTTGTCGATCCCGGTGAGCGGGTCCACCTCGACGCGGGCGAGGGCCTCGGGCTTCTCGACGGCCAACTGCTCGATCTCCATGCCGCCCTCGACGCTCGTGAGCGAGAGGTAGGAGCGGTTCGCCCGGTCCAGCAGCACGGAGAAGTAGAACTCCTCGGCGATGTCCGCTCCCTGGGCGATCATGACCCGCTCGACCGTGTGGCCCTTGATGTCGAGGCCGAGGATCGCCTGGGCGTGCTCGTAGGCCTCGTCCGGGGTCTTGGCGACCTTGACGCCACCGGCCTTGCCGCGACCGCCGACCTTCACCTGGGCCTTGACGACCACGACGCCACCGATCTTCTCGGCCGCCGCCCTCGCCTCGTCCGGGGTGTCGGCGATGATCCCCTGCAACACGGGGACGCCGTAGGACTCGAAGAGGTCCCTGGCCTGGTACTCGAAAAGATCCACGCTGTTCTTCTTCCCGCACGGTTCGTGCGATCGGCATCGGTTACCCGGTCGCCACACTCCACATCGAGGGTCGCTCGATGTCGAGACAACGGCCGACGGCCAGCCTAGCGCCGCTGCGTGGACGTCCGGTGCGCGCACTCGTCGTCCGGTCCCCCAGGGAGCGCTCGGCACGGTGGACTCGATGGACACCGCACTCCGTACCCGTGCCGCCGACGTCTTCGGCTGGACCCTCCGCCCCGAGCAGGAACGCCTCGTCGACGCCGTCCTCGACGGCCGCGACGCACTCGCCGTGATGCCGACGGGCTCCGGGAAGTCGGCGATCTACCAGGTCGCCGGACTCGCACTCGACGGGCTCGTCGTCGTGGTGTCCCCGCTCGTGGCGCTGCAGGAGGACCAGGTCGTCGGACTCGAGGACCACCCGGAGGCCCCGCGCGCCGTGACCGTCAACGCCACGCACTCCCGCCGCGACCTCGACGCCGCCTGGGCCGCCGTCGACGACGGATCGGTGCGGTACGTGTTCCTCGCCCCGGAGCAGCTCGCGAAGGACGAGGTCGTCGAGCGACTGCGCCACGTCGGGGTGTCGCTCGTCACGGTCGACGAGGCGCACTGCGTGTCCTCGTGGGGGCACGACTTCCGGCCCGACTACCTCGTGCTCGGCGAGGTGGTCGAGCGGCTCGGCCGTCCACCGGTGCTCGCGATGACGGCCACCGGGTCCACGCCGGTCCGGACCGAGGTCGTCGAGCGGCTCGGCATGCGCGACCCGCTCGTCGTCGCCGCCGGGTTCGACCGGCCCGAGCTGCGGCTCGAGGTGGTCCGCCACGAGGACGACGAGGGCAAGCGCACCGCACTCGTGCGGCAGGTCGTCGGGCTCGAGGGCGCCGGCATCGTGTACGTCGCCACCCGCGCCGAGACCCTGGTGCTCGCCGACGAACTGGTCGAGAGCGGCCGTCGCGCGAAGCCGTACCACGCGGGACTCCGGGCACGGGACCGCGAGGCGGTGCACCACGCCTTCCTCGACGGCGAGGTCGACGTGGTGGTCGCCACGAGCGCGTTCGGCATGGGGATCGACAAGCCCGACGTCCGGTTCGTGGTGCACGCCGACGTGCCGGAGTCCGTCGACGCGTACTACCAGGAGGTCGGACGGGCCGGGCGCGACCGCGAGCCGGCACTCGCGACGATGCACTACCGCGCCGAGGACCTCGGACTCCGGCGGTTCTTCGCCTCCGGGAGCCCGCGGCCGGCCTCGCTCCGCGCGGTGTACGACGCCGTGCCGGCGGGCGGCGGGGCCGTCGCGCGGTCGGAGCTCACCGAGCGATCGGGTCTCGCGGCCCGGACCGCGGGCCGAGCCGCCAACACCCTGGTCGAGGCCGGGGTCCTCGCCGACGGCGGAGACGGGCTCCACCGGGTCGACGGTGGCCCGAGGACCGCCGCGGCAGCGGCCGACCGTGCGAAGGAGCACGCCCACGAGCGGGAGCGGATCGAGGAGTCCCGGATCCAGATGGTGCGCCGGTTCGCCGAGACCGACGAGTGCCGTCGACAGTTCCTGCTCGGCTACTTCGGCGACGAGCTCCCGGAACCGTGCGGGAACTGCGACACCTGTTCATCGGGGTCAGCCCGCCGAGCACACGCCGCGGACGGCTCGCACGACGCCGAGTGGCCGCCGGATGCCGAGGTCGAGCACCCCGAGTGGGGTCGCGGCACCGTGATGAGCACCGAGGACGACCGGCTCACCGTGTTCTTCGACTCCGTGGGGTACCGGACGCTCGCCCTCGTGGACGTCGCGGAGCGCGGGCTGCTCGAACGCGTCTGATGCGGGGGAAGGCGCGGTCGCTCGACCACCCGTCGGCGACCGCGCTCCACTCCCCCGAGCACGGTGAGTGTGCACGGCCGGGGTGGCTCCCGGGTGACCAGCAGGTGAACGACGAACCCCGTGTGCGTCTGTCGGACAGCCGTACCCCGGCCTGTGCGCCGCCTCGGACCGGGCACCGGGTACGCAGGACGCCGGGCCGGGGAGACCGGCCCGGCGACGAGAGGACACCATGAGCAAGGACGTCAACCAGGCCGCGCAGGAACGCCTCGGCGGCATCATCTCCGACCGGGCCTTCGACCGGTTCGGCGAGGTCTGGGCCGAGGACGTGGTCGACCACGACCCGGCTCCCGACCAGGCACCCGGCCTGACCGGCATCGTCGACTTCTGGCGTGCGTTCACCACCGCGTTCCCCGACCTCGAGCTCGTCCCGGACCCGGTGATCGTCACCGACGACCACGTCACCGCGGTGTTCACGATCCGCGGCACGCACACCGGTCCGTTCCAGGGGCACGCGCCCACCGGCCGGTCGTTCGAGGTGCGCGGCATCCAGGTGTCCCGCTTCCGCGACGGCAAGATCGTCGAGCGCTGGGGTGCGACGGACGAGCAGGGTCTCGCCCAGCAGCTGGGCCTCGGCGGCCAGCAGGGCGAGTAGACAGGACCGGAAACGACGAGAGGAACCACCATGAGCGACCCCGGCATCAGCCCCGTCGACGACTTCGACGCCCAGCAGCGTCGCGACGACGACGTCGACCGCGAGCACGTCGGCCCGTACGAGGTGGACGAGTCCGAGGAGTCCCTCGAGACCGTCACGAACGACGCGGTCGCCGGTGAGACCGTCGAGCCGCAGCCCGGTGACGGCACCGACGACGGACCGACCGGCGGTTCCCCGCGCGAGGGTGCTCCGGACCTGTGGGAGCACGACGGTGACGAGGACCGTCCCGACCTCGGGAACGACCTCGGCACGAAGCCGCTCTGACCAGCGCCACCCGCGGAGCACGGCCCAGTACGATCGGGCCGTGCTCCGACGCGTCCAGGCCAGTGTCCGCCGCATGCCCGCCGTGGCTCGGCTGCTGGCCCTCGCCTCGCTCCTGCTCGTCGCGGCCGCAGCGCACACCGGTGTCCGGTCCGGTGTGACCGACTGCGGCCCCGGCACGTACGGACCACCGTGCGGCACGAACGTGCTCTGGGTCCCGCTGGTGGTGGCCGGGGTGCTGCTCGCGGTGGTCGCCGGGTCGCCGAGTCATCTCTGGCCACTCCCGGCGATCTGGCTGGTCGCCGCCCTGATCGCCGCCGCGACGGGGCAGGTCGGGAGCCCCGCGTTCCTCGTCGCCGCCCTGGTGGGCGGGTCACTCGCGCTCGCCACGGCGATCGTGGTCGACGCACTTCCCCGCCTCCGCGCCGGACGGCGCGGACCACGACCGTGAGCGGTCTCCGGACGGGAGGCGCGGGGCCGGGCCCGCACCGTCCCTCCAGTCCGCCCGTGGGCGGGGTCCCGGAACGCGACCTGCGTCGGTTCCTCGCCGACAGCACGCCGGTGGCCGCCGGCGGCCGCGCCATCCTGCTCCAGATCGCCGACCCCGTGGTCGCAGCGGGGGTGCGGCGGCACTCGGACTTCGCGCGACGACCGCAGCAGCGGCTCGCCCACACCCTCATGTTCGTGTACGCGGTGGTCGTCGGCACCGAGGCCGACGCAGCCGTCGCGGCCGCGTTCGTGACGCGCGCGCACCGACCGGTCGCCGGCGCCGACGACGTGGACCGACAGCTGTGGGTGGCCGCGACCCTGTACGACTCCGCGATGCGCGCCCACGAGCTGTTCGGCACACCCGCCGGACCGGAGGTCGCCGAGCGCGTGCTCGCCGCCTACGCCCCGATCGGCACGGCACTGCGGGTACCAGCGGACCGGTGGCCCGCGACGGTGGCGGACTTCGAGCGGTACTGGACGCGCACGCTCGCCGGGCTCCGCGTCACCGACGACGCCCGTGGTGTCGTGCGCGACCTGCTGCACCCGCGGTTCGCGCCGCTGTGGGTGCGGGCCGCCATGCCGCTCGTGCGGGTCGTGACGGTCGGGATGCTCCCGGATGCTCTCCGGTCGCAGTACGGGTTCGCGTGGGGGCCGCGCGAACAGCGGCGCTTCCGGCGGACCGTTCGTCTGGTCCGGGTCGTCCGGGCGGTCGTCCCGGGGTGGCTGCTGCGGCTGCCGGGGCCGCTGCTCCTGCGGGCGATGCGGCGCCACGCGGCCGGGGCTCAGCCGGCCAGGACCCGGATCGCGTAGTCGCCGACCATCACCACGTCCCCGGGGCGGGCGACGACCTGCGCGCCGCCCACGCTCGGTTCCTGCGCGCCGGACGCCCGGACCACGACCGTGCCGTTCGCGGAGCCGAGGTCCTCGACCACGAGCCCGCCGTCGCCCGTCGGCCGGATCGCCGCGTGCTCGCGCGACACCGAACGACCCGGGTCGTCGAGCAGCACCGCTCGCCGCCCCGGCGCCGTCGCGACCCTGCGCCCGAGGACCACCGGCTGGTCGAGCGGCACCACGTTGCCCGGTGCGACCTCGAGGACGAGGCGGGGGACCACGCCGATCGTCGGCAGCGGCTGGTCGGTGTGCACCACGGCATCGGGCTCGCGGTCGGACACCGGAGCGCTCGGCAGCACCCACGCCCGCGAGAGGTGCCCGGCCTGCCGGTCCCGCTCGACCTCCGCGCTCGTCACGACCGGACGCTCCGGCGCCCCCTCGTCCTTGCGACGTCGTGCCACGGTGTACCCCTCGTTCTGGTTCTTGTCCCCACCTGGTGCGAGATGCAACGGAATCAAGTATCGTCGAACCACCGGGGGGCTCCCGGTACATCAAATACCGCATCGGGAGGGTATGCACATGGCAAACGTCAACGTCACCTACGACGATCTCCGCAACCAGGCTTCGCAGCTGCGCAACGGCCAGAAGTCCATCGAGGACCAGCTGACCCAGCTCAAGAGCCAGATCGACAACCTCGTGTCGTCGGGCTACGTCACCGACAAGTCGTCGAAGGCCTTCGACGCGACGTACTCGGAGTTCAACTCCGGCGCGACGCAGACGATCCAGGCGATCGACGGCATGGCCGGCTTCCTCGAGAGCGCGGCGAACACGCTCGAGTCGACGGACGAGCAGCTCGCTTCGAGCATCGGCTAGTCAGGACCAGCACGACGGTGGCCGGCGCCCGGGGGTGCCGGCCACCGCTCTCGCCGCAGGGGCGGCGTCGAACGACAAGCAGCAGTAGGAATCCACCGGGGGAACCGTGGCCGGCACCATCAAGCTCGATCTCGACCTGATCGGGAATCTCGCATCTGACCTCTCGCGACTGCACGGCGACTTCGAACACGTCGCGTCTGCCGCGTCCGACTACAAGACCGGCATCGGCTCGATGACGGTCGGCAGTGCGATCGACGACTTCGCCGGCAACTGGGACATCCGACGCGGGCGCCTCCAAGAGTCCATCAAGGCCGTGGCCGAGATGGCCGAGAGCGCGCACGACGGCTTCACCCAGACCGAGGTCGAACTCGCGAACAAGATCCTCGGGAAGGACAGCTGATGGCACGGCCCAGCGACTGGAGCGCGGTCGACATGCAGCTCGACCCGGTGCCCGGCGACCCGGCCGAGATCCGGCAGTCGGCCTCCGGCGCCCGTTCGATCGAGCAGGCCATCACCGAGCAGGTCAACCGGCTCAACAGCCTCAAGGACGGCGACGGCTGGGAGAGCGAGTCGGGAACGAAGTTCCGCGACTCCGCCGGAGACCTCGCCGGCGCCATCGAGAAGGCCAAGGGCCGCTACACCGAGCTCGCCGCCGCGCTCGACCAGTGGGCGGACGGGCTCGAGGGGCTCCAGCGCGAGGCGGACGCGGCCCTGCTGCAGGCGCAGGACGCCCGGGACGCGCACCGCGCTGCGGCCAACCAGACGATCACGGCCGAGGCCGACAGTCCGGAACACCAGGACCAGGTCGACGCGCAGGACCGGGCGCTGAGTGCGGCGCAGGGCGACATCGACGCGGCGAAGGCGATCATCCACCGGCTCGCCGGGCCCTTCGGTGAAGAGGGTGAGTACGGAGAGCTGGCCGGTCGGGTCGCTGATCGCATCCGACAGGGCGCGGACGACGGGCTGAAGGACGGCTGGTTCGACCACGTGAAGCAGGCCATCCACGGGGCGCGCGGCGTGCTCAACGTCATCAAGGATGCGCTCGACGCGGTCGGCGCCGTCCTTCTGGTCGTCACCGTGGTCGCGGCCATCTTCTTCCCCGTGGCGCTCCCGGTGATCGCCGCCATCGGGCTCGCTGTGGCCGGCGCGAAGCTGCTGATCACGGCAACGCAGGCGGTGGCGGGTGACGCGAGCGCGGGGGACGTCGGCAAGGACGCCCTCGGCTTCGCACTGGCCGGGGTCGGGTTCGGAGCCGCCAAGTACGCCGGCTCCGCGATGGGGCTGCTGCGGGGCGCAGTGGGAGAGACACGTGCAGCATCCGCTGCCGCTGCGGCGCGAAACGCGAACGCCGGAGTGGGCGGCGAGCTGAGTGCGTTCCTCCGGGGTGGCGATGCCGGCATCCGGGAGGCAGAAGCGGTCGGACGGAAGCCCCTCACGGCGTTGCTCGACACGTACGTGACCGGCGGTCTGATGGAGACCGCTCAGGTCCTCAAGCTCGCGCCGGATTCCGCCCTCGCACGCGAGGCAGCGACGCGCGCAGCGCTGGCCAACGGTGTCGTCGCCGGCTCCGGACTTCCCGGTCTCCCGGATCTGCCGGAACCCGTGGTGAACGTCGTCTCCGCCGCCACGGACTGGAACGGGTACTGGAAGTCGAAGAGCGAGATCCACGTCGGTTCCCTGTGACACAGTACCGAGTCCTCTTGCCCGACGGGTGGTACCGGTACCCGGTCGACGGCGATCCGAAGCGCGCTTCGCGAGCGTTCGCCGATCGTCACCTGGTCCTCCGCGGTGGGGACGACCTGACGGCTGTGGAGGCACGGCGCCGCGCGCGCGACGACATCCGCTCCGCCTTCAGCACGATGGCGAACGCGGGGACGACGGACCTGTACTTCTTCGACGGCCAGTTCGGCGGAGTGCCGATGAACATGTTGTTCACGGTCGGTGTGGTCTACCTCGGACCGACGATCGCCGATCTCGAACTCCCTGCGGTCGCTCCGGTGCTCGGTGCATCGACGACGCTCACGGAGTTGCCCGTGGGGGAAGCACTCCGGGCGCGGTCCGAAGGAGAGATCGACGGAGGAGGATCGCTGCCGGCGTCGCTCCCCGGTGACATCGCCGCGGCGTTCCTCGCTGCATCGGGATCAGGCGGGCCAACGAGGACGACTCGCGTGGACTACGTCCTGCCAGTGCCGCAGGAGCACGGCTCCTTCGCGCTGATCTCGTTCCAGTGCGCGGGCGATCCGTTCGTGGACGAGCGCGTTGCACACTTCGACATCCTGATGACCGGCTTCGCCTGGGACGGCGGGCGATGAAGTTCACATGGCCACCGACCGACACGCTCCGTCCACTCGACCTCGAAGCGCATCGTCGTGATCCCTCGAGTGCGCCGACGATCATCAGACTCCTCAACGATACGGATGCAGCAGCAGCCTGGACGGTCCTCGAGGACTCGCGCGAGGTCGGCTGGGTCGCCGTCCGCACGGCCCCGCTCAAAGGCCGTCCCGCCGGGGTCGCCCGGGCTGGCCTCCGTGCGCCTGATCCGATCGGGCCGATCGAGGAATCGATGCTCCCCACGAGCAGCGGCGACGCGCTGCGACTGGTCCAACGCCTCGCGCTGGAACGGCCGGACGGCGCAGCCTTCGTCGTGGTCCAAGCATCGTGGTCCTGGGTCGTGGGTGACGAGCTCGTCGTCCTCTCATCGAGCAGCGCCGAACCCGCACTCGCCGAGCTGTTGATCGCACGCATCGACGCCCTCGCTGCGAAGATCGTCATCGATGCTTGAAACCCTTGCCCGCCCTGCCGCGTCGAGCGACCGGGCGGCCGCTGCGACCAGTGCCATCCGGCTCGTCATCGACGAGCGAGATCGGCTCGTGGTCCTCGACCAGGGCGGTGAACGAACGACGACGGACACCGTCGCCCGCGCCTGGTTCCTGAGCGGCGACGTCCTCCCGAGGCACCTCGCGCCCACAGCCAGCAACGGCGCCGTGCTGATCGAGGACGTGAGCGGCAGCCTCTACCTCGTTCCGATCGACGATTGGTGGATGGCTCCCGTCTCCATCGTGCCGAAGGAACTCGCACTCCGCTCGAGTGGTCTCGCCGCGTTGCTCGATCGTTTCGGCACCGATGATCCTCCGCCCGGCCACTTCGCCTCGGCCCACGTCCTGACACCCACGGATGAGCGGCGACGCCGCAGGATTCAGAAGATCCTGGTCGTCGTCATCCTGCTCGGACTCGGCGCATTCCTGACGGATGCATTCGGCCCGATCGTGCTGGCGATGACCCGCACCCCCGACGCCCCGGCCTTCGGATGGATCTCGGCCGGTGCAGCCGCCGCCAACGCATTGGTGGTGCTGGTCGTCGCCGCAGGGCGCAGGCGTCGGCCCAGGAGCGCCGACGCGCCGACACTCCAGCCTGTGGCCGGCCCCTCCTGGTTCCGCAACGCGGCGTCGATCAGCGCGGACGACCAGGGTCTCGTCCTCGTCGACGGGCAGGGCATCGCGCAACGGTTGGCAACACCGGATCGGCATCTGGGGCCGGATGCCGTGGTGCGCGCGGCGTTCGTCCACGACGAGGACCCTCGAGTGCTGCTCATCGACGGAACGGACACCGTCCGCGCGCAGTTGCCGCTGCGTCTGTGGGCGCCGTCGCCGGACGAGGCACTCGTCCTCCGAGAGTTCCTGCAGCGTCTCGGTGTCCTTACCGTCGCATCCGACGATCTGCGCAACCAGCCCGCGCTCGCGCTTGACGAGATGCGCAGCAGCCGCGTCGGCCCGTCGTCGCTGATGCTGCCGAACGTCCTGGGCACCGTACCCTCGTACCCGTTCCTCGCATCGTCGGCCTTCACGACGGTCGTGCTCGCCGGGGCTCGTTCGGCGGGCCCCGGGGACACCGCGACGATCGTCACGGCGCTGTTCGCCGCCATCGCGGTCGCAACGGTCGCCGCGGTCTTCGTCGTCGAATCGAGTTCGCGCCTCCCCGTCGCTCGCATCCGTCCGGAACAGCACGGACGTCCGGACCAGCCAGCGCTCACCCGACGCCACCTCGTCGCTGTGGGCATCCCGCTCATCGGAGCAGCCGTCGCCGTCTGGTACTTCGAGCAGGGCAACATCTTCTCTGCGACCAGCATCCTGCTCCTGGTGCTCGCCGTCCCACTGGTCTCGTGGCTGACGTTCCGTCGCCGTCGCGCAGAGCGGGGAAAGGCACCGGTCGGGCTCGGACGGTGGATCGTGATCGGAGCCCCGAGAGGAGACGAATGACTCGCCTGCTGTGGAACTACAACCGCGCGTGGACGCTGCTCGACGACGAGGGTGAGGTCGACGAGGTCACCGACGCAGCGGTGGAGCATGCGCTCGCGCAGGCGAAGCAGCGGCCGAAGCGTCGAGAACGCACGGTGCTCCGAACGGTCGTGCGTGACATCGCCGCCTTCCAGACCGCGGCGAAGGCGGAGACCTGCTTCGTGCTCTCGACCACGGCGCCGACGGTCCGAGCGATCGCGTATACGGTCGTGCACACCGTCGCCGGTGTCGACCGCGCGGACACCTTCATCGACGACGCTCGTGCACCGCGGGCGTCCGGCATCGGCGACGCCACTGTCGGGACACTCGACCTGCCCGTCGGCCGTGCAACGCTCGTGGAGATGCGGGAACGCAGCACCGGCGGCCGGGGGCGGCCGGTGATGCAGGTCGTTCGTGCGATCATCCCCATCGTCGACGGCTTGAACGAGCTCACGGTGGTCGTGTCCTTCTTCGTCCCGGACGAGAACGACAGCGCCCTCGCTCGGCCCATGCTCGATGAGCTCCTTTGCGACCTGCGCATCGACTGGGGGTGAGCGTCATCGACGGGGCGGAGACGGTCGCCCACGCGGCCGTGCTGAGCGACCGACGCGCCGCGCGGGGTCAGCTGGAGTCACTCGCTGTCGTGGACGACCGCTTGTACGGCGTGCGGTCGACGGGCCACCTCGCGCTCACCGGGCGGATCGTGGCCGCTTGGGCCCTCGACTGGTCGGACGTCCCGCGCTCGATCGTCGCGAGTCCCGGCAACGGAGCCGTCGCGATCCGCGACGAGCACGGACGCGAGTTCATCGTGCCGATCGACGACTGGTGGATCACGCCGTCGAGCCCGACGCTCTTGTCCACCGCACTCGATTCGAGCGGTCTCGCGTTGCTGATCCAGCGGTACGGAGCATCGGCAACGCTCAACGGAACCCCACGTCCGACGGTCATCCTTCCTCGGCCACCGGCGTTCTTCACCCGTGCCGAGCTCCTCGTGCGCGTGGCGGTCCTCGGGGGTGGTGCGCTCATCCCGCTCTCCGTCGCCTCCGCGCTCGTCGTGGCAGCGACGGCGCATCGCCTGCTCTGGGAGTTGTGGAGCCTCCCACAGATCGCGGCATCGATCGCTGTCGTCGTCGCTGCCTCCTCGGTGATCATCGGCAGGCGACGGATCACGAGGGAACCGACTGACGCGATCCGACCACACGGACCAGCTTGGTTCACGAGTACGGCGTCGCTGTCGGTCAACGGTGGTCAGCAGCTGGAGCTCACGGACGGCCAGGGCATGTGGCGCCGTCTGGAGACTCCCAGTTCGACGCTGTCCCCGATGGCGGTCAGCCGTGTGGTGTTCACCGAAGACGCTCGTCGCACTGCTCTGCTGGTCGACGGCTCCGGTACCGTTCGCGCAGAACTGGATGCAGCGACCTGGTACCCGGACGGACCCGACCAGCTGACGGCGTTCTTCAACGCATCCGGCATCCTGACGGCGCATCAACCGGACGTGCGGTCTTCTCCGGCGCAGCGCCTCGACACCCGATCCAGCCTGGACATCGCGAAGGGATCGCTGTCGTCCTGCAACGAGCTCGGGGTCGCACGGGTGACGCCGGTCCTCGTCGCAACCATGTTGCCGGTCCTGGGTTCTGCGACGTCGTTCGCCGCGGGACTGCCCTGGGCCGGTGCACTGTGCCTCGCGCTCGCTGCGACGAACGTCGGCCTCACCTGCTGGCTGGGCTGGACGGAGACGTCTGTGCGCGTCGGCGACCCGACGAGAGTCGCGGTCGACAAGCCCAACCGGATGAGCGGACGGTCCGCAGCGCTGACGATCGTCGTGCTGGCTTCGCTGCTGACCCTGCTCTGGACCGTTCCGGCCCAGCGCTGGGACCTCGTCGTCGCAGCCGTCTTGCTCGCGATGGCCCTCCCCGTTCTCGCTTGGGTGGCGTACCGGCGTCGAGCACTGATCAACGGGAGCGGCCCACTGGCGCTCCACCGGTGGTGGCTCAGCGGCGCATCACGAGGAGAGGAATCATGAAGAACCTGCACTTCCGGCCGATCGACGCCTGGACGTTCATCGAGCCCGGGGCGCCAGATGAAGTCGGGACGGCCGCTGCCACTCGCGCGGTGAGCTTCGCGGAGACAGCCGTGTCGTCGAGGGACCGTGCCCGCCTCGTGCGCGAGTTCAGCGACCTTGCTCGGTACCGCGACACGTTCGAGGCGCCGGACTTCGCCGTCCTCACCACGAACAGACCGTCAGTGCACGTCATCGCGCACACCGCGGTGCACTACCTCGTCGGAGACGGAGCGGCCGACTTCGTGATCGACGACTCCTGGGCGGAGCGCCGCGATGGATCGCTCACTGCTGACCCCGAGATCACGACGACACGCACCGCGCTGGGTACCGCCACACGGATCCTGCTCAGACACACTTCGGAACCGAGCAGGTTCCTTCGGAGACGATCCGTCAAGACCTCGGTCCGATGGGTGCAGCCGTTCTCCGACGAATCGCTCTCCCGCACGGCCGTGCTCACATCGGTGATCGCGCACGAGAGCAACGTCGATCTCGCGCTGCCGCACGTGGACCGGCTCGCGCTCAGCCTCGAACTCCGGGAGACGTCATGAGCGGCGCCGCGGACCCGACGCCCGTCGGCCTCCCCAACCTCGAGGACATCGCCGGAGCGGACTGGTTGGTCGTCCCGCTGCCGGAGGACGTCCGGGGCAAGCCGAAGCGCTGGGCGAACTCGACTACCTACCGGCTCTTCCCCTGGTACGTGCGACCGTTCAAGACCGTGGAGGTCATCATGACCGCTGGGTCGCTCGAGCAGCACTGCAGGCTGAGCGCGCCCGACCTCCGGTTCGCGTTCTTCCGCCCACAAATCACATCCCCGACGGACACGACGACCGTCTCCGTCACCGCGACCGAGGACAGACTGGTCGGTACCGGCATCCCACCGTTCGACGGCCTCCGCGCCGGCGCCCAGACGGTGTGGGAGCAGACAGCGGAGACGTGGCCGTTCGTCGATGCGACGGGAGCCGTGGTCGTGCGCTGCTGGCGTTTCCGATCCGGCACCCTGACCATAACGGTCACCGGTCTCGGCGATCATGCCGCAGCCTTCGCTGCCGCTGAGGCGTCCCTGGAGGCGTTCGTCCGACGCATCCACAACGCGAGGTGAGCGCCAGGGCGGGAGGCGTCATGGGCGAGCTGCCCCGCTCCCCCGCACCGCGCCTCCAGTCCGACCGCTCATCCACAAGCCGGACGCAACCCGGCCTGCACGCCGCAGGAACCTGCGAGAATCGACCCATGAGCGGCAGCACGACGCTGCGGGGGGCCTCGACGGGGTGCTCCGCGACGACCAGGACCCACGACGTGGCGGGTGTCACGTGCGCCTGACGTTCACCGCGACCCACCTGCCGACCGACGCCACCGCGGACTTCGTGGTCGAGTGCGACGAGGACACCGTCCTCGGCGAGGTCGTCGAGATCGTCGCCCGCCGCTTCGGCCTGAGCGCCGAGTCCCTCGTCGAGGTCGCGGTCGACGCCGTCCCGACGACCCCGCACGCCCGGCTCGGTGACGGTGTCCTGCTCGAGGGGTCGCGCCTGACCTTCGGTGCCCCCGCACCGGTCCTGCCGCTGCCGGCCGACCTGCCGAGCGTCCGCATCGTCGGTGGACCCGGTGCCGGCACGGTCGTGGTGCTGGACGCTGGCATCGCACACGTCGGTTCCGCTCCCGACGCCACGGTGCACCTGCCGGACCGGACCGCGCCCGAGTACGCGGCGATCCTGCGCCTCGACCTCAACCGGCGGTTCTCGATCATCCCGACGCGCGATTCTCGCGTCCTCCTCGACGGCACGGAGCTCGACGAGGAGACGCCGGTCGAGCCGGGCAGCGTCGTCACCATCGGCGACACGCTGCTGTCGGTCGCGGTCCCCGACGCCGACCGCGCGGCGATCACCCTGACACCGGGTGGCGGGTCGCTCGACTACACCCGGCCACCGCGCCTGCTGCCGGAGGAGACCCCGACGGTCTTCAAGCTGCCGGCGACACCGGGGCAGCAGTCGCGCCGCTCCATCCCGATCATCGCGGCGCTCGCACCACTCGGCATGGCGGCCGTGATGATCTCGATCTTCCACAACGTCGCCTATCTGGCCTTCGGCCTGATGTCGCCGATCATCATGTTCGGCAACGCCTGGTGGGACCGCCGCAACGGCAAGAAGACGCACCGGCAGCGGGTCGCCGAGTACGAGGAGACGAAGAAGGCGGTCGAGGCGGACGCCCTGGAGGCGGTGGTCCGGTACCAGCGCGAGTCACGCACCAGCGCGCCCGATCCGGCGACGGTGCTCGACATCGCCCTGCGCCGTCGCGCCCGGCTGTGGGAGCGTCGGCGGACCGACCCGGACTACCTGACGCTGCGCGTCGGCACGGCGGACGTGCCGTCGGGCGTCGTGCTCGAGGACCCGGCAGCGCTGGAGCACCGGCGTGCGGTCGACAAGCTGGCCGAGGACGTGCCGGTCGTGGTCGACCTCGGCGAGCACGGCGTGGTCGGTGTCGCCGGCCGCGACGAGCACACGAGGCACCTCACGTCGTGGCTCGTGGCGCAGCTCGCGGTGCTGCAGAGCCCGCGGGACACCCAGTTCGTGGTGCTCACCGACGCGCAGTCCGCCGACGAGTGGGCCTGGCTGCGCTGGGTGCCGCAGGCCCGACCGGGGTTCGGGCAGGACGCCGTCATCGCGATCGGCAACGACGCCGAGACGCTCGGCGCTCGGGTGGCCGAGATCGGGCAGCTCATCGACGCACGGCAGCGGGCGATGCGCGAGTCGAACGTGCGGGGGATCCCCGGTCCCGACGTGGTCGTGGTGCTCGACGGCGCTCGACGGCTGCGCGCACTGCCGGGCCTGATCCGCATCCTCAAGGAGGGCCCCGCGGTCGGTGTCCGGGCGATCTGCATCGAGGAAGAGGCCCGTCTGCTGCCCGAGGAGTGCTCGGTCGTCGTCACGGTGGGGCCGGAGCGCATCCGCGTCGCCGCCCAGCGTCAGGCGACGGTGACCGACGTCCGACCGGACCGCATCCCGGACGGCTGGTTCGAGACCGTCGCCCGGGCGGTGGCGCCCATGGTCGACGCCGACGACGAGAGCGATGCCGGTGGGCTCCCGTCCTCGTCGCGACTGCTCGACGTGATGCTGCTCGAGCCGCCGACTGCGCGGGCGATCACGGGTGGGTGGAACGTGCGTGCGCGCACCACCGAGGTGGTCGTGGGCGAGAGCCTCGACGGCCCGTTCGCGTTCGACCTCCGCAAGGACGGCCCGCACGGCCTGGTCGCCGGCACGACCGGGTCGGGCAAGTCCGAGCTCCTGCAGACGATCGTCGCGTCCCTGGCGGCGACGAACACCCCGGAGGGCATGAACTTCGTCCTCATCGACTACAAGGGCGGTGCGGCGTTCCGCGACTTCGCGCCGCTGCCGCACACGGTCGGCATGGTCACGGACCTCGACACGCACCTGGTCGAGCGCGCCCTCGAGTCGCTCGGCGCCGAACTCCGTCGCCGCGAGCACCTGCTGGCCGACGCCGCCGCGAAGGACATCGAGGACTACGTCGACCGGCTCGTCCGCGGTGAGCCGCTGCCACCGATGCCGCGCCTGCTCATCGTGATCGACGAGTTCGCGAGCCTCGTACGCGAGCTCCCGGACTTCGTCACCGGCCTGGTGAACATCGCGCAGCGGGGCCGGTCGCTCGGCATCCACCTGATCCTCGCCACGCAGCGTCCGACGGGTGTGGTGTCGAACGACATCCGCGCGAACACCAACCTCCGCATCGCGCTCCGGGTGACGGACTCGAGCGAGAGCACCGACGTCATCAACGCCGGCGACGCGGCGCAGATCCAGAAGAGCACACCCGGCCGCGGGTACATCCGGCTCGGCGCCGGTGCGCTGCTGCCGTTCCAGGCCGGTCGGGTCGGCGGTCGGCGTCCGGGGCTGTCGACCGGACGCAAGCAGGTCTGGGCCGGAACCGTGACGTGGTCGTCGCTCGGCACCACTCCGCCGGCACCACCGAAGTCGAAGGAACTGCAGGCCGAGGAACGCACCGACCTGCAGGAGCTGGTCGGTGCGGTGGCCGAGGCGGCGACCGAGCTCGGTGGACCGGCTCCCTACCGTCCGTGGCTCGACGCCCTGCCGGAGACGCTGCTCTTCACCGACCTGAACGACCGGGCGTGGGAGCTCGACGACAGCAGCACGACCGACGCCCGGGTCGGCCCGCTGCCCTTCGCGCTGCAGGACTTCCCGGCCGAGCAGGCGCAGCGGGTCCGGAGCCTCGACCTCGACTCGGACGGGCACCTCTACGTGGTCGGTGCTCCGCGGAGCGGTCGGTCACAGGTACTCCGCACGATCGCCGCCGCGGTCGCCCGGAACACCTCGACTGCCGACGTCCACGTGTACGCGCTCGACTGCGGCAACGGTGCGCTGCTGCCGATCCAGGCCCTCCCGCACGCCGGCGCCGTGGTGCAGCGCGTGCAGACCGAGCGCGCGCAGCGGCTCCTCACGAAGCTCACCCAGGAGCTCGCCCGCCGGCAGCAGGTCCTCGCCGACGGCGGGTTCGCGAGCATCGTCGAGCAGCGTGCCGCCGCGGTCGTCCCTTCCGACCGGCTGCCCCACATCGTGTTCATGCTCGACCGGTGGGAAGGGTTCGTCGGCTCGCTGGGCGAACTCGACCACGGTGCACCGACCGACCAGGTGATGACCCTCCTGCGCGAAGGGGCGAGCGTCGGCATCCACCTGGTGGTCACCGGGGACCGTCAGCTCCTGTCGAGCCGGATGGCGACCCTGGTCGAGGACAAGCTCGTCCTCCGGCTCTCCGACCGCGGCGACTACGGCCTCGCGTCGCTCAACCCGCGCAAGCTGCCGGAGCAGGTCCCGGACGGACGGGCGTTCGCGTCGGAGTCCGCCACCGAGACGCAGATCGCCCTGCTCGCCGCCGCCGGCACGGGCCAGTCGCAGGCTGCGGCGATCACCGCCCTCGCGACCTTCGCGACCGAGCGCGACCGCGCGGTCGAGCGTGCGCGTCGGCCGTTCCGCGTCGACCAGCTGTCCGGACCGGTGCCGTTCGACCGGGCGTGGGAGATGCGCGACGACGACGCGGAGCTGTTCGGCCTCGTCGGCATCGGCGGCGACGACCTCACCGCCATCGGGCCGGACCTCGCGGCCGCGGGCGCGTTCGTCGTGGGCGGTCCCGCGAAGTCCGGCCGGAGCTCCGTCCTGCTGTCGATCGCACGGTCGGTGCTGCGCGAGGGGGGCGAGATCGTGCTCGTCACCCCGCGGCAGTCGCCCCTGCGCGCCCTCGCGTCCGAGCCCGGCGTCCTCGGCGCACACGAGGGCGCCGACGTCACCGAGGACGACCTCGCGCCGCTGTTCGACGGACAACCCGGCCGCCGGGTCCTCGTCATCGACGACGCCGAGCTCGTCAAGGACGCACCCGCGAAGAGCTGGCTGCAGGGCTTCGTGAAGAGCGCGGCGGACAACGGGCAGGCCATCGTCGCGGCGGGGCTGACCGCCGAGTTCGGCGTGGGCTTCACGGGCTGGCAGGTCGACATGAAGCGGCGTCGGTCCGGGGCGCTCCTCAGCCCGCAGACGATCACCGAGGGCGACCTGCTCGGCATGCGCCTGCCGCGCAGCAGCATCGTCGAACGGGTGCAGGTCGGCTCCGCCCTCGTGCACCTGGGCGACGGCGAGCTGGTGTCGGTCCAGGTGCCGGTCCCCTGATCTCGCGGCAGTTCTTGTCACACTGACAAATACCGTGGTACGGTCGGGTCATGGCGGTCGAACTCAGCACCCGGACCACCCGGGGCACCCAGGCGACACCGACGTTCTCCACCATGCGGTTCCCCGCCGGTGAAGCACACGTCAAGGTCGCACACGACGCCGACGCGGGGGACCTCATCGAGATCGCGACCCTGCGCGGCACGAACGGTGACGACCTCCTCATGCTCGGCATGTGGGCGGACGCCGTCCGGCAGCGCGGATCCCGGTCCGTCGCACTCATCCCCTACCTGCCCGGCGCCCGGCAGGACCGTGGGCTCCCGTTCGGGGCGAAGGTCTACGCCGACGTGGTCAACGGCTTCGGGATCGACCAGGTCATCGCGTTCGACCCGCACTCGCCGGTGATCGTGGACCTGGTGGAGCGGCTCACCGTGGTCACGAGCGAGACGGTCGTCCGCGACCACGTCGTCGCCGGGTCCGACTACAGCGGGATCATCGCCCCCGACAAGGGCGCCGTCGCACGCGCGACCGCCGTCGCCGAGACCTGCGGGTTGCCGGTGTTCCGTGCCGAGAAGCACCGCAACCCGGACACCGGCAAGCTCGACGGGTTCACCTGCGAGCCGCTGCCCGAGACCGGACGACTGCTCGTGGTCGACGACATCTGCGACGGCGGCGGGACGTTCATGGGCCTCGCCAGCGCCACCGGCCTGCCGAAGGAGCGCCTCGGCCTCTGGGTCTCGCACGGCGTCTTCTCCGGTCGGGCCCCGCAGCTCGCCGAGCACTTCGGGGAGATCGTCACGACGGACTCCTACCCCGCGCAGAACGCCATCGAGGGCCTGCGCACGATCGAACTCACCCCCACCCTGACGGAGCAGATCCGATGACCGCGACCGAACCGACCACCACCGACACGACGACGACCGGCCTCGAACCGCGCATCACGACGGCGAGTCCGATCGCACCACTGCTGGCGGTCGACGGCTACAAGCACTCGCACCGGCAGGTCTACCCCGCCGGCACCACGCGGATCCTCATCAACTGGACGAACCGCTCGAACGCGCACATGCCCGAGTCGACCCACGCGGTCGTGTTCGGCCTGCAGGCGTTCATCCAGCGCTCGCTCGTCGAGGCGTGGGCACCGTTCTTCGCGGCCGACGAGGACGAGGTCGCCGACCTGTTCGAGCAGGCGCTCCAGGGGTACTTCGGGCCGAACCACATCGGCACCGACCACGTCCGGGCGCTGCACCGCCTCGGGTACCTGCCGCTCGAGATCCGGGCGCTGCCCGAGGGCACGCTCGCGCCGATCGGCGTCGCGACCCTGACCGTCGAGAACACCGTCGACGAGTTCTTCTGGCTGCCGAACTACATCGAGACCGCGCTCTCGGCCTCGATCTGGCACCCGTCGACCGTCGCCACGAAGGCGCTCGAGTACCGCGACCTCATGGAGGACTGGGCCGCCCGCACCGGTGCCGACCCGGCCAGCATCGACTTCGCCGCGCACGACTTCTCCTTCCGGGGCCAGTCGAGCATCGAGTCGGCCGCGGCCGGCGGGGCCGGACACCTGCTCTCGTTCCTCGGCACCGACTCGATGCCGTCGCTCGACTTCATCGACCGCTACTACCCGGGCGACAACGGCTGGGTGGCCGCGAGCGTCCCCGCCACCGAGCACAGCGTCATGTGCGTCCGCGGTGCCGACGGCGAGCTGGCGACGTTCGAGCAGATCCTCGACGTCTACCCGACGGGCATCGTGTCAGCGGTCAGCGACGGCTTCGACCTCTTCAAGGTGGTCACCGAGACGCTCCCGGCACTCAAGGACCGCATCACCGGCCGCGACGGCAAGCTCGTCGTCCGGCCGGACTCCGGCGACCCGGTCGACATCGTCACCGGCACCGTGCACGGGGTCGACACCGCGGCACTGAGCGACCCGGCCCGCAGCCACGAGGAGAAGGGCGTCGTCGAGCTCCTCGACGAGATCTTCGGCCACACCGTGAACGACCAGGGCTTCAAGGTCCTCGACCAGCACATCGGCGTGATCTACGGCGACAGCATCACCCTCGACCGCGCCCGCCGCATCTACGAGCGCCTCGCAGCCAAGGGGTACGCGAGCGACAACATCGTGCTCGGCATCGGGTCGTACACCTACCAGTACATGACCCGCGACAACCTCGGCAGCGCCGTGAAGGCGACATGGGCACTGGTGGACGGCGAGCCCGTCGACATCCAGAAGGACCCGAAGACCGGCAGCGGCAAGAAGAGCGCGAAGGGGCGGATCGCCCTGCACCGCGACGAGACGGGCGAGATCCGGCAGACCGACCAGGCCACCGCCGACGACGAGGCGACCAGCCTGCTCCAGCCGGTGTGGGTCGACGGACGCTTCACGCGCCTCCAGTCCTTCGCCGACGTGCGAGCGACCCTCAGCCGCGCACGCGCCGAGCGCGCGACCCGTCGGGCGTCGGCGTGACCGACGCCCCGTCGGCGGCCCGCGACCAGCCGCTCATCGCGATCGACGTCGTCCCGGTGTCGTTCACGACGGGCGACGGATTGCGGGTCGCCACCGCACGTCGGCAGTACGCGCCGTACGCGGGCCAGGAGGCGCTGCCCGGCGTGCTCCTGGACGGTCCCGAGATCCTCTCCGACGGCGCACTGCGCGCCCTGCGCACCAAGGCCGGGACCGGCCCGACGGCGGTGCGCCACATCGCGCAGGTCGGTGCGTTCGACGGACCCGACCGCGACCCGCGGAGCGCCGCGATCAGCATCGCGTTCCTCGCCGTCGTCGACGCGCTCGCGGGTCCGGATGCGACCTGGCACGGCGTGGACGCGCTCCCGCTCGGCCTGCCCTTCGACCACGACCGGATCGTCGGTTCCGCGCTCGAGCACCTCCGGCTCCGGCTCTGGTCGGACCTGCCGCTCACCCGCGCGCTGCTCGGGGAGCGCTTCACCACCGCGGACGCGAGTCGGCTCCGGGCAGCGGTCACCGGCACGGCCCCGGACCCCGGCAACCTCAACCGGATGCTCCGGTCGAACCCCGCGCTCACACGGGTCGACGCCCCCGCGAGCGCCGGGCCCCGCGGCGGACGTCCCCCGGCAGCCTGGGCGTGGCTGGCCTGAGCGCGGTTGGGTGGAGGCATGTCCTCCTCCCTGTCCGGTGACGACTCCCTGCACCTGCCCGAGTTCGACGCGCCCCCGGCCTCGCCGCTCGACCTCGCCCGGCAGTGGCTGGACGCCGCCGACGACCGCGACGTCTCCGAGCCGAAGTCGATGACCCTCGCCACCGCCGGGGCGGACGGCCGCGTGTCCGCCCGCACGGTCGACGTGAAGCGGCTCGACGACCGCGGGCTCGTCTTCGGGACCTCGACGCTCAGCCCCAAGGGTCGCCAGCTCGCCGAGAACCCGCACGCGGCGCTCCAGGTGTACTGGCGCGAGACCATGCAGCAGCTCCGCTTCGAGGGGCGTGCCGTGCAGCTGTCCGACGCCGAGTCGGACGCGCTGTTCGCCGACCGATCGCCGAAGTCCTGTGCCGCCACCGCGATCGCCGACCAGTCCGCCGTCCTCGAGCCGCGGACGCTCGCGGACCTGATCGACGACGCGAACGTCCTGCTCGAGGAGACCGACGACGACGTCCCGCGGCCCGAGGGCTGGGTGGCGTGGCGGCTCGAGCCGGACATCGTGGAGTTCTGGCACGGCAGTCGCGACCGGATGCACCGACGGCTGCAGTACGTGCTCGCCGACGGCGCCTGGTCGGCGACGCGGCTGCAGCCGTAGCGCGCGTAGCGGCCCGCTACGCCCGACGTCGAACCACGAAACCGACATCGAACCAGCCGCTCGCGCTGGTTCGATGTCGGATTCCTGGTTCGCCGCGCCGCGCCGCGCCGCGCCGAGCCGCGCCGCGTCCGCGCCGAGCCCGAGCCCGAGCCCGAGCCCGCGTCCGCGCCTACCGGGCGATCGGGTTCGGCATCGCCCCCGCCCGGATGAGCGACGACGACTGGTCCGCCAGGTCGACCATGGACAGCGTGTTCCGCAGCTGCAACCGGTTCAGGCACGAGTGCTCGAACGCCGGCACCCGCAGGTCCAGCGGCCGACGGCGCTCCGGGTGTGCGGCGGCGTGCGCATCGACGCACTCCGCCACCACCTGCCAGAACCGAGACTCCGGCAGCACCCCGTCGTCGTCGAGGATCGCCGCGACGAAGCGCAGCACCCCGTCGAACACGTCGGTGAACACGGCGAGCGCCGCCTCGTCGTCGTCGACCGGGTGCACGATGCGCTCGATGTCGGCGGGCACCGGGCGGTCGTCGTGCCGCCCGAGCACCGCGACCTCCTCCCCGATGTCCTTCATGAGCGCGCGCACCACGCCCCCGTCGCGGACGACGAGCACGAGGTTCTCGCCGTGCGGCATGAACACCAGGTCGTGCACGGTCAGGCAGTGCACGACGGGCAACAGGTACGCGTCGAGCCAGCGCCGCACCCACTCTTCGGCCGGCAGGCCCGACGCCTCGATCAGCGCCGACACGACGGCGTCACCCGAGGCGTCCCGGTGCAGCAGCGCGGCCATGGTCATCAGCCGCTCGCCCTCGGCCACCCGCGGCAGCGGGCTCTCCCGCCACAGCGCCGCGAGCATCTTCCGCTGCGGTGCGGGCACGTCGACCCGGTGGTGGGCGTCCCCGGTGTAGCCGATCGCCGCGTGTTCCCGGAGGACCGAGAACCCGGCGCCCGCGAGCGTCTCGTCTGCGGACACGAGCGCCGCGACCCAGTCGTTCACCGCCGGGGTGTTCCGCATGTACGCGGGCGACATCCCCCGCAGGAACCCCATGTTCTGCACCGCGAGCGCCGTCTTGACGTACGAGCGCTCCGGGTGGGAGCGGTCGAACGCCGTCCGGATCGACTGCTGCGGCTGGTACTCGTCCGGCCCCTCGCCGAGGTCGACCAGGTCCTGCCGCCCGAGGTCCGGCGCGAACGTCACCGCGATCCGGTGCTGCCACTGCCAGGGGTGCACGGGGATCCAGACGTAGTCGTCCGGATCGAGTCCCCGGGACACCAGGACGGCCCGGAACCCGGCGGTGGTCGCCGGGTCGAGCTCGGCCGCCCAGTGGTCGCGCTCGGTGCGGCCCGCGGCGAGCGCGAGGTGCGTGCAGGCCCGGCGTGCCGCGAGCCAGCGGTACCGGAACCGACCGCCGGCCTCGGGCGCGTAGGCGCGGTACTCGTCGAGCCCGAACCCGATCCGCCCGTTCGCCGCCACGAACGCGGGGTGTCCCTCGGTCATCGCCGACTCGACGTCCTGGAACGACGCGACGACGGCGTCCGGACCGGTCGTGCGGCCGCGGGCGAGCTGGGCGGCGGACGGACCGCCACGCCGGTGCTTCGCGGCAGCGCTGGCGAGGGTCGAGGCGATCTCGTCCTGGTAGGTGCCGAGCAGCGCATCGGGGATCCCGAGGACGTCCCGGAGTTCGAGCACGAGGTCCTGCGCGCTGAGCGGTGCCGCGGCACCGGAGCGGGTGCGGGTCAGCGACGCCTCGTCGATCGACCAGTGCTCGAGCAGGTGCCGCCGTGCCCGGAACCGGTAGGTCGACTCCCCCGCGTCGAGCCGCCACCCGGCGCCGTCGGCCTGCGGGGCGACCAGGCGCTCGTGTGTGAACTCGGCGATCGCCTTCGCCACGAGGTGCCGTTCGGCGGGCGCGAGGTGCTCCGGTCGGAGGTGCGCCGCAGGACCGTCGTCGTCCGGCACCCCGATCCGGTCGGTGTCGAGCACGGACAGCAGGGCGCGCTTGCCGTCGACGTCGACCTCGCGGAGCACCCGGAACCCGACCTCGGCGTTCTTCGCGTGCACCGCGGTGTTCCGGACGTCGGGCTCGACGACGACGCGGCGCGCTCCGAGGACGTCGCGGCAGTGTTCGACGACCGTCCGCATGACGGCGCTCGTCAGGCCGTGCACGCGGCCCTCGGTCGGCGGTGGGGCGACGAGCAGGTGCATGCCCACGTCGCCCGGTCGGGCGGCGAACACGTCGGTCAGCAGGACCCGCGCCGGGTCGTACGTCTCGGCGAGGAAGACCGGGACGCCGTCTCGGCGGCCGAGCCACGCCGCCTGCGCGGGGTCGGCCTGGACCCCCGCGAGGTACGTGCGCACCGCGTCGACGTCGAGGTCCCCCATGCCCCACCACGTGGACGCGGGGTGGGCGAGCCACGACCGGACGAGCGCGGCGTCACGGTCCGGGTCCACGGGTTCGACGGCCAGGAGGCGCGGCTCGGCCCCGGCATCGGGCGTCACGTCGGGCAGCGTGGTCGCGTCGACGGTCATGCGGACGCCTCCGCGTGCTCGCGCACGCGCCGGGGCGGCGCGCTGTCCGGGGCACCGCCCGGTGCCGTGGAGCGGGCCGAGGCGGGCAGGCCGAACTCCTGGAAGGCGATCCGCGCCTCCAGGCCGTAGACGGTGCGTCCGGTGACGGACCGGAGGATCGACGCGTTCCGCCACGCGCCCATGCCGAGGTCGGGCGCGGTGAGCCCGTGCGTGTGCTCCTCGGCGTTCTGCACCCAGATGCGGCCGCCCAGGGTGTCGACGTGGTGGTCGCGTGCGACCGCCAGGCGACCCCGCGCGTCCCGCGCGACGAGGTGCTCCACCGGGTCGAGGAAGTCCGTGGCCCGGGGGCGGTACCCGGTCGCGAGGACCAGGCGGTCGACCTCGTGCGCGTACGTCTCGCCGAGCTGCTCGTGGCGGAGCGTCAGCCGGTACGTGCCCCGGTCGGCGAGCCACTCGGCGTCGACGACGCTCGTCTCGGTGCGGAGCGACGTCGGGACCGGGCCCCGCGCGCTGAGTCGGTACAGCTGGTCGTACAGCGCGTCGACGAGGTCCGCGCTGATGCCCTTGTAGAGCCCGCGCTGCTCGCGGCCCAGGCGGTCCCGAACGGCCTCGGGCAGGGCGTGGAAGTGGTCCGTGTACTCGGGGCTCGTCATCTCGAGCGTGAGCTTCGTGTCCTCCATCGGGAAGAACCGCGGCGACCGGGTGATCCAGTCGAGCCGGTACCCGTCGTGCCGGGCGTCCTCGAGCAGCTCGCGGTAGACCTCGGCGGCGGACTGGCCGCTGCCGACGACGGCGATGCTCCCCGCTGTCCGCAGGCCCTCGCGGTTCGGCAGGAACTCGGCGGAGTGGACGACCGGGCCGGGGAGGTCCGTCAGCGGTGCGGGTACGGCGGGCTCGGTGCCGATGCCGACGACGACGTGTCGTGCGCGGTACGTCTCGGGACCCTGATCGGTCTCGGCGTGCACCGTGAAGCAGTCGGTCGCCGGGTCGTGCTCGACGGCCGTCACCCGGCGTCCCCAGCGGAGCGTGTCCAGGCGGTCGGCGGCCCACCGGCAGTAGGCGTCGTACTCGCTGCGCAGGGGGTGGAAGTCCTCGCGGATGTAGAACGGGTAGAGCCGCCCCGTCTCCTTGAGCCATGCGAGGAACGAGAACGGTGAGGTCGGGTCCGCCATCGTCACGAGGTCGGCCAGGAACGGCACCTGGATCGTGGCGTCGTCGAGCATCATGCCGTGGTGCCAGGCGAACCCGTCGGCAGCGTCGAGGAACACCGCGTCGAGGTCGTCGAGCGGCTCGGCGAGGCAGGCGAGGCCGAGGTTGAAGGGTCCGATGCCGATGCCGACGACGTCGTGGACGGGGCGGTCGGCGGTCCGGCGGGTGTCGGCGGCGGTCATCGCGCGGCTCCTTCCGGTGCGGCGGTCGTCGCTCGGACACGGGCCGCCGTGGCCGCCACGTGCTCGAGTGCCGCGCGCAGCTGGTCCGTCGTCGTCCCGGGGTCGAGCAGCGTCAGCTTGTTGCACGGCCGACCGGCGATCACCGTCTTCGCGATGAGCACCCGTCCCTCGGCGAGGAGCGCGGCACGGATCGGGGCGACCAGGGCGTCGGCCTCGGTGTCGGTCACGCCGGCGGGCTGCCACCGGAAGAGCACGGTGCTGAGGTCGGTCGGCGCGACGAGCACGAGGTCCGGGTGCTCGTCGACGATCGCGTGCGTCGCGGCGGCGAGGTCGATCACCTGGTCGAACGCCCGGCCGATCGCCCCGGCCCCGGTCGCCCGCAGCGTCGCCCAGAGCTTCAGCGCGTCGAACCGCCGGGTCGTCTGCAGGGACTTGTCGACCTGGTTCGGCTCGGCGGCGTCCTCGGGGTTGAGGTAGTCCGCGTACCAGGCGGTCCGCCGGAGGTCTTCGGGGTCACGGACGACCAGCGCGCTCGACGACACCGGCTGGAAGAACGACTTGTGCATGTCGGCCGTGACGCTCCGTGCGCGCTCGATGCCGGCGAGCAGGTGCCGCCGGGTCGGGGACACCAGCAGCCCGCAGCCGTACGCGGCGTCCACGTGCAGCCAGACGTCCTCGAGGTCGCACACGTCGGCGATCGCCTCGAGCGGGTCGATCACGCCGCGGTCGGTCGTGCCGGCCGTGGCGACGACGGCCATCGGCGTGCGGCCGTCGTGTCGCGCGGCGACGATCGCCTCGGCGAGGGCCGCCGCACGCATCCGGCCGGCGTCGTCGGTGGGGACGTCGACGACGGCGTCGTCGGCCAGGCCCAGCAGCCGGCAGGACTTGCGGACGCTGAAGTGGGACTCGGCGGTGGCGAAGACGGTGAGTCGCGACGCAGCCGTCCCGACCGCTGCTCTCGCTGCTTCTCGTGCCAGCAGCAGCGCCTGCAGGTTCGACTGGGACCCGCCCGAGGTGAACACCCCGTCACCGTCCGCGAACCCGATGCGCCCGGCCAGCCACGACACCACGTGCCGCTCGATGTCCGTCCCGATCCGCGACTGGTCCCAGGTGTCGACCGAGGTGTTCACGGCGGCGAGCACCGACTCCGCCGCGACCGCCGGCAGCGCGACCGGGCAGTTCAGGTGGGCGAGGGAGGCGGGGTCGTGGAACCACACGGCCTCGAGGACGAACAGGTCGTCGAGCTCGGCGAGCGCCCGGTCGGTCCCGAGGGGCTCCGCGTCGAGGTCGACGGCGGCCACACGTGCCCGCAGGACGTCCGCCGGGGTGTCGGTCGTCGGCCGATCGACGGCGGCGATGCGGTCCGCGAGCCGGTCGACCGTCTCGGTCACAGCGGTGCGGTAGCGCTCGGCGTTGGCAGAGGTCAGCAATTCGATGAGGGCTGTCACGTTAGGTAAGGCTAACCTCACCTGGCGGCGATTGTCACGTGCAGCAGCACACCCCCGGGCCGGCCGGGCGCGTCGGTGTCAGGAGGTCAGCGCCTCAGAGCTTCTCGATCGGCGCGATCTTGATGAGGAGCTTCTTGCGGCCCGCCGAGTCGAACGCGATCTCGGCGATTCGCTTCGCACCGATGCCGGTCACCGCCGACACCGTGCCCTCGCCGAAGTCGACGTGCTTGATGCGGTCGCCGGCGACGAGCTCCATGTCCCCGTTGTCGCGGACCTGCCCGGACACCCGGTTCGCCCACTCGGTCTTCGGGCGGGTCTTCTGCGCCGCCGCGGCCCGGTCGTACGAGCCACCGCCCCAGCCGCCACCGCCGCGGTACCCGCCACCGCCGCCGGCTCCGCCGATGCCACCGCCACGTCGGGCGTTGAGCGCGCGGGGCTCGGTGCCGCCGCGGCTGTTCGCCATGCCGGGGGACTGCTTCCACTCGATGAGTCCCTCGGGGATCTCCTGCAGGAAGCGGGACGGCATCGCCACGTTGACGTCGCCGAACTGTGCCCGGGTCATCGCGAGCGACAGGAAGAGCGACTTCTTCGCGCGGGTGATCCCGACGTAGAAGAGCCGGCGTTCCTCGGACGGGCCACCCGGCTCGTTCGCGGACATCCGGTGCGGCAGCAGGTCTTCCTCGACGCCGGTCAGGAACACCGCGTCGTACTCGAGGCCCTTCGCCGTGTGGAGCGTCATGAGCGACACCGTGCCGGACGAGTCGTCGAGCTCGTCCGCCGCGGCGACGAGGGAGACCTCGGTCAGGAAGTCGGACAGGGTGCCCTCGGGGTTGTTCTTCTGGAACTCTCGGGTCACCGCGACGAGTTCGTCGATGTTGTCCGCACGGGCGGCGTCCTGCGCGTCCGGCGACTTCCGCAGGTTCTCGAGCAGCCCGGAGCCGTCGAGCAGCTGGGTGAGCGTGTCCACGACGGGCTGGGTCTCGGCCCGTGAGGAGACGTCGTCGAGCAGGGCCGCGAACGCCGTGATCGCGTTCCGGACCTTCGGCCCGAACCCGAGCTCGTCGGCGTGCCGGAGGGCGTCCCGCATCGTCGTCTCGTGCTCGTCGGCGTAGCGCTGCAGGGTGGTCTCGGTGACCGCTCCGATGCCGCGCTTCGGGACGTTGAGCACCCGGCGGAGCGCCATCGGGTCGGCCGGGTTGGCGACCGTGATCAGGTACGCCATCGCGTCCTTGATCTCGGCACGCTCGTAGAACTTCGTGCCGCCGAGGACCCGGTACGGGATCGCCGCTCGGATGAAGATCTCCTCGAGTGCACGGGTCTGCGAGTTCGTCCGGTAGAAGACCGCCATGTCGCGGTAGGACATGCCGTCCTCGTGCAGGCGCTGGATCTCGTCGGCGACGAACTGCGCCTCGTCGTGGCCGGTGTAGCCCGTGAACCCGACGATCTTGTCGCCCGCTCCGACGTCCGTGAACAGGTTCTTCGCCTGCCGGTCGAAGTTGTTCGCGATGACGGCGTTCGCCGCGTCGAGGATGTTCTGCGTCGACCGGTAGTTCTGCTCGAGCAGCACCACCTTCGAGTTGGGGAAGTCCCGCTCGAACTCGACGATGTTGCGGATGTCGGCCCCGCGGAACGCGTAGATGGACTGGTCGGAGTCGCCGACGACCGTCAGTGACGCCGGGGCGATCGACCCGTCGGCCTCGCGCATGCGGGCGACGTGCTGCCCGGCGTCCTCGAGCTTGTCCACCTGCTCGACCGGGACCGGCCGCGTGAGCTCGCGGATGAGGGCGTACTGCGCGTGGTTGGTGTCCTGGTACTCGTCGACGAGGATGAACCGGAACCGGCGCTGGTAGAGCGCGGCGACCTCGGGGAAGGCACGGAACAGGAACACCGTCTGGCCGATGAGGTCGTCGAAGTCGAAGGCGTTCGCCCGGCGCAGCTCGTTCGTGTAGCGACGGAAGACCTCGGTGAACATGACCTCTTGCGGGTCGTTCGCGTTGATGTTCCGGGCGTAGGAGTCGATGTCCTGCAGCTCGTTCTTGAGCTTCGAGATCTTCGAGGCAGCGGCGCCGACGGTCAGCCCGAGCGAGTCCGCCTCGAGCTCCTTGATGATCCGCTTGAGCAGGGCCTTCGAGTCGGCGGAGTCGTAGATCGTGAACGACTGCGCGAACCCGAACCGCTCGGCCTCGCGCCGGAGGATCCGCACGCACGCCGAGTGGAACGTGGAGATCCACATGCCCTCGGCTGCCTGTCCGACCAGCGCCTGCACCCGCTCGCGCATCTCGGCGGCGGCCTTGTTCGTGAACGTGATCGCGAGGATCTGCGACGGCCAGGCTTCACGGTTGGCGAGCAGCAGGGCGATCCGCCGGGTCAGCACGCTGGTCTTGCCGGAACCGGCACCCGCCACGATGAGCAGGGACTCGCCGCGGTACTCGACGGCTTCCTTCTGCTGGAGGTTCAGACCCGCGGTGAACGGGTCCTCGTAGGCAGCGGCGCCACCCCCGTGCTCCGGGGACGACTCGAATGGGTCCAGCACGATCGTCATGTCCGGGACAGTCTAGGCCGGGCCCCCGACAGCCGAGCGGGCGAGCACGGCCAGGTCGGCGTGGTCGGCGAACACCCCGTCGACCCCGGTCCGGATGACCGAGGTGAACCACCGCTCCCAGTCGCCGAACGCCGCGACCTCGCCCCCGCGACGGAGCGGCGCCGGCAGGAAGCGGTTCTCCGGCCGGAGCGTCCAGGTGTACACGGCCAGCCCGGCCCCGTGCGCGCGGTCGACGATGTCGCTCCGCACCGGCGTCGGGTCCGTCAGGGCCACGCTGTCCACGCCGGCCATCAGGGTCCCGAGCGCGACGCTGATGCCGTGGAACTCCGTCGCGAACGACGCGAGCGCCTCGTCGGAACACTCGGCCGCGTACGTGGGGGCCAGCGACCCGTGGGACGCGACCTCGTCCGCGGCGCTGCCCCGCGCCTCCTGGAGGTAGACGAGGCGACCACCGGTCCCCCGCGCCCGCAGGTCGCGCAGCACGCCCTTCTCGAAGCTTTCGATCGTCAGCCGCTCGTCCCGTCGCCACCCGGCGTCCGCGAGCGCCCCGTCGAGCAGCGGTGCCATCGCGAGGCCGGCCCGGTCGAAGAACGCGGCGTGCTTGACCTCGGCGACGAGCCCGACCGGCCGCGGAGCCGCGTCGAGAATCCCGAGCAGGTCCTCGAGCCGGAGGACCGGTTCCTCGCCGTCGTGCTCCGCCGACCCCGGACGCAGGGCCGGCAGCCGTTCCCGGGTCCGGAGCGTGCGGAGCTCGTCCCACGTGAAGTCCTCGGTGAACCAGCCGGTCACGGTCTGGCCGTCGACGGTCTTCGTGGTGCGGAGGTGCCGGAACTCGGGGTGGTCCGCGACGTCGGTCGTGCCGGAGACCTCGTTCTCGTGCCGGAGCACCAGCACGCCGTCCTTCGTCGGCACGAGGTCCGGTTCGATCGCGTCCGCGCCGAGCTCGATCGCGAGCTCGTACGCGCTCCGCGAGTGCTCGGGACGGTAGCCGGACGCGCCACGGTGGGCGATCACCAGGGTCATGGCCGCACCCTAGCGACCGGAGGTGCACGCCGGGAGCCGCGGACAGGGGGTGGCCTGTACGGACTCCGGGCCACTACCGTTCGGGCATGGGGACGAACAGGTGGTGGCGGGGCGGACTGGCCGTCGCGGTGGCGGTCGCCGGCGGGTGGGCCTGGCTCGCCGACGTGCGCGCACCCGGCCCCCTCGGCCTCGAGCAGCAGGGCGCGTCGATCTGCATGCAGGGCACGGACGGTGCGATCGCCACCGGCGTCCTCCGCGGCCCCTCCGGACCGGCCACCACGCTGACGCGCGTGACCCTCGGCTCCGGCTCGGGCCTCGCCGTCGACGACGCCGTCCTCGCCCACCCCGGACCGGACGGCGTCAGGGTGGGGACCGCCAGCTGGCCGCTCCCGGACGACCCGTGGCGCGCGGAGCCGGCGATCGGCACCCCGATCCGACCGGGCGAGTCGGTGGACCTCGTGCTGCACGTCGTCCGCACCGGGTCCGACGGCGGATCGGCTGGGCCGGTCCGGGTCGAGTACGTCCAGGGAGCCGAACGGCACGTCGAGACGACGGGCTTCCACGTGGCGCTCCGCGATCACTGCTGACCGCGGTCGCCGCTGGTCGCTGGTCGCTGGTCGCCGTCGGTCGCGGCCGTCGCTGGTCGCGGTCGCGGCGGGTCGTGGTCGCGGTCGCCGTCGGTCGCGGTCGCTGCTCGTCGCGGTCGCCGGCCTGGAGGCGCGGCCGGCATCCGCCCCGTCCCTCACCGCCGCAGGACGGCGCGTCCGGCGCGGTCGGCTGGCTCGGGGCTGTTTCGGGGCGCGCACGCAGCGCCCGCCCATAGGCTGCGGTCGAGTGGTCCTCCGGGACCCTTCCGCTCGCCGCGAATCCTCAGCCTTCCGCGGCACTGCGCCCCTAGGCTGAGAGGACTCGAATCTCCAAGGAAGAGGACACCATGGCCTTCAAGCCCGGTTTCGACCAGTCCCCCGCCTTCAACAACCAGGGACCCAACACCTGGGGCGGGCGCGGCGCTGGTCAGCAGCAGGCTGGCTGGGGACAGACCCCGCAGCAGGCACAGGGCGGGATGACCCCTGAGCAGCTGCAGTACATGTACGACCGTCCGGCAGCGAGCACGGTCGACACCGACCGCATGTCGTACGAGGACACGATCGTCAAGACGCTCCTCGCGTTCGGCGTGCTCCTCGTCGGTGCCGTCGCCGGCTGGAACCTGCCCCCGATCGTCTGGATCGTCGGTGCGATCGTCGGCTTCGTGCTCGCGATGGTCAACACCTTCAAGAAGAAGCCGTCGCCGGCCCTCGTGCTGCTCTACGCGTTCTTCGAGGGACTCTTCGTCGGCGGCATCTCGAACTTCTTCGAGTACAACTTCACGCAGACCGGTGGCATCGTCGCGCAGGCGGTGTTCGGCACCCTCGGTGTCTTCGCCGTGACGCTGCTGCTGTTCCTGTCGGGCAAGGTCCGGGCGACGCCGAAGCTGACGCGCTTCTTCCTCATCGCGATCGTCGGCTACATGGCCTTCCAGCTCGTGAACCTCGTCCTCATGTGGACCGGTGTCACGCAGGGCACGTTCGGCCTGATGAGCGCGACGATCTTCGGTATCCCGATCGGTGTCGCGATCGGCATCTTCGTGGTCCTCATGGCCGCGTACTCGCTGATCCTCGACTTCGACCAGATCAAGACGGGCGTCCAGCGCGGCGCTCCGAAGATCTACGCGTGGACCGCGGCCTTCGGGCTCATCGTCACCCTCGTGTGGCTGTACCTCGAGATCCTGCGCATCCTCGCGATCCTCGCGAGCAGCTCGCGCAACTAGCACCCAGCACGACACGACGGGCCCCGGCGAACGCGCCGGGGCCCGTCGTCGTTCCCGGAGTGGGGGCGGACGACGAGCCTCCCCCGCCGAGATCGCACGACATGCCGGACGTGCATCGCCGAGGTCGCACATCGTGCCGCACGATCTCGCCGCGAGCGGCAGATCGTGCGACCTCGCCGACCGGACCCCGGACGCACGACGGCCCGGCACGCAGGACGCGTGCCGGGCCGTCAGCGCGGGAGGGTTACTCCCACTCGATGGTCCCCGGCGGCTTCGACGTGACGTCGAGCACGACCCGGTTCACATCCGGCACCTCGTTCGTGATGCGGTTCGAGATCTTCGCGAGCGTGTCGTACGGCAGGCGGGTCCAGTCGGCGGTCATGGCGTCCTCGGACGAGACCGGACGGAGCACGATCGGATGGCCGTAGGTGCGGCCGTCGCCCTGGACGCCCACCGAACGGACGTCGGCGAGCAGGACGACCGGGCACTGCCAGATCTCGTCGTCGAGACCGGCCGCGGTCAGCTCTTCGCGGGCGATCTTGTCCGCCGCGCGGAGCAGCTCGAGCCGGTCCTTCGTGACCTCGCCGACGATGCGGATGCCGAGGCCCGGGCCGGGGAACGGCTGGCGGCCGACGATGACCTCGGGCAGCCCGAGCTCGCGACCGACCGCACGGACCTCGTCCTTGAACAGGGTGCGCAGCGGCTCGACGAGCTCGAACGTCATGTCCTCGGGCAGGCCGCCGACGTTGTGGTGCGACTTGATGTTCGCGGTGCCGGAACCACCGCCGGACTCGACGACGTCGGGGTAGAGGGTGCCCTGGACGAGGAACTTCACCTCGCCGGCGTCGTCACCCGCCGCGGACTCCGCACGCGCCTCGAGCACGAGGGCCTCGGCCGCCGCCTCGAAGGTGCGGATGAACTCGCGCCCGATGATCTTGCGCTTCTGCTCGGGGTCGCTGACGCCGGCGAGGGCGTCGAGGAACTGCTGCTCGGCGTCGACGGTGACGAGGCGGACACCGGTAGAGGCGACGTAGTCCTCCTCCACCTGCTTGCGCTCGTCGGCGCGGAGGAGCCCGTGGTCGACGAACACGCACGTCAGCTGGTCGCCGACGGCCTCGTGCACGAGGGCGGCGGCCACGGCGGAGTCGACCCCACCGGAGAGACCGGCGATGACCCGGGCGTTGCCCACCTGCGACCGGATGCGGGCGACCTGCTCGTCGATGACGTTCGCCGAGTTCCAGTCACCGGGCAGGCCGGCGGCACGGTGCAGGAAGTTCTCGAGCACGGCCTGACCGTGCACCGAGTGCTTGACCTCGGGGTGCCACTGCACACCGTAGAGCTTGCGCTCGTCGGACGCGAACGCGGCGACCGGGGTCGAGGCGCTCGACGCGAGGACCTCGAAGCCCTCCGGCGCCTTCGCCACGGAGTCGCCGTGCGACATCCAGGTCACCTGCGACGCCGGCTGCGCGCCGAGCAGCACGCTGTCGGTGCCGGTCACGGTGACGTCGGTCGCGCCGTACTCGCGCTGACCGGTCTGGGCGACCTCGCCGCCCAGCGCGGTCGCCATGGCCTGGAAGCCGTAGCAGATGCCGAGCACGGGGACGCCGAGGTCGAGGATGTCGGCGTCGAGCGCGGGCGCACCCTGCTCGTACACCGACGAGGGACCGCCGGACAGCACGATCGCCGCCGGGTCCTTCGCCTTCACCTCGTCCGCGGTGATGGAGTGCGGGACGATCTCGCTGTAGACGTTCGCCTCGCGCACGCGACGCGCGATGAGCTGCGCGTACTGGGCACCGAAGTCGACGACGAGGACGGGACGCTGTTCGGTCTCGCTCACCGAGCGGCCTCCTTCTCACGCTGCTGGGCAGCGGTCAGCTCGTGGTAGGTGTCCATGGCCTTCTGCTGCATGCGGTGCTCGACCACGAAGGACATGAACGGGATGATGCCCCCGAGGGCGATGAGCAGGAAGCGGGACGGCTTCCAGCGCATGATGCTCCACAGACGGAAGTCCGTGAAGAGGTAGAGGACGTACAGCCAGCCGTGGGCGATGAGGATCGCGATCGACAGGTTGAACGTGCCGGGCGCTTCGCCGGCCGTGCCGTTCGGTACGAAGAACGGGCCGTTGCCGAGCTGCATCTCGAGCTGGAGCGGCGTGTACTTGATGATGACCTCGATCACGAGGGCCAGCAGCAGCACACCGGTGATGTACGCCGAGACGCGGTACCACTTCACCGCGCCCGGGATCTTCGGGATGTCGCGGGTTCGGACGGTCAGAGCCATATCCGCCATCCTACCGTCGGTCGACGAGGGCACCGTCGACGCTGAGCGCCGCCTCACGACGGTCCTCTTCCTCGCGCTCCCATGCGTCCTTGACGAACCGGTACCAGAGGAAGACCGCGAAGCCGGCGAAGACCACCCACTCGATCGCGTAGAACAGGTTGAGCCAGTCGAACTGGACCTCGCGCGACGGCGCCCGGTCGGCGATGGTGCCGAGGTCGGCGGCCTTCGCGGTGGTGCCGTCGGCGACGACGTACCCGAGGTACATCCGGTCGTCGAACGCCTTCCACGTGTTCACGAACCGGGCCGGCGCGACGGCCGAGTACTCGCCCTTGTCGTAGGTGTCCTGGTCGGGCGACTCCGCCGGGTAGTAGCGCCCCTCGACCGTGAGCCGCGTGCCGTCGGCCAGACGGTCCCCGCCGGCGACGGCGGCGGCGCGCTGGTCCGACCACCCGATGACGACCGGCAGGCTCGCGCCGCTGTCCGCGTCGACCAGGTGACCGACGGTCTGGTAGGTCCCGCCGCCGGTCCGGCCGGTCAGCACCGTGGTGTCACCGGCGACGAACGTCCCCGTGACCGTCACCTTCTGCCCGGCCATCTTCTCGGTCGCGGGCTGCATCGGCCCCGTCACGGCGTCGAGGCTCCTCCGGGTCTCGGTCGTCTCGGGCAGCGGTGTGCCGTTCGCGATGCTCCGCTCCAGCTGCCACTTGCCCAGCCCGGCGAACACCGCCGCGAGCACGAGCGCCAGCAGGAGCAGCGCGATCCACTTCGGTCGTCGGGCTACGGCCCACATTCGTATCAGTACTCCGGATCGCGCTGGCGGACCGGGCGCTCGGGGCGCTCGGTGGGGGTGTCGATCGACGACGTCCGGGGCTCGGACGGCGTCTCCGGGGACTCATTCTCCCGCTCCTGGCTGCCAGCAGCCTCCACCAGGGCGAACTCCTCGGCGAACTGGCGGTCGCGCTCGGCACGACGGGCGGCCGCCGCGGCGTCGGCCTCGGCTTCCGCTGCCTCGGCCGCGGCGGCTGCGGCGACCGCGCGCCGACCCCCCAGGCGGTTCCGGAGCCGCGCCAGACGAGCCGGACGCACGACGAGCCGTCCGATCCGGTCCGAGTTCACCGCGAGCAGCGGCCCGAGGATCGCCATGACGAGGACGTACAGGCCAGCGAAGGCGGTGATCCGGGCCTCGAGCCCGGCGGCTGCCGAGAGCGTCGCGAGGATCAGCGCGAACTCGCCACGGTTCACCAGGATGACCGCGGTGTTGATGCCCTGCTGGACGTTGAAGCCGTTCATGCGCGCGACGAGCTGCCCCGCGATCGCGTTCAGCGCGACGGTCATGCCGATCGCGCCGAGCACCGGCCAGAGCACCTCGCCGAAGGTCGACAGGTCGAGCCCGAGCCCGAAGTTCACGAAGAAGAACGCCGCGAACACGTCGCGCATCGGCAGGGCGAGCTGCTCGATGCGGTCGCGGTAGCGCGTGGCACCGCAGAGCAGGCCGATCACGAACGCGCCGATCGCGTCCGTCACGCCGAGCAGGTCGCCGATGCCGCCGAACATGACCGCGAGGCCGAAGAACAGCACGGTGAAGAGCTCGTCGTCACGGGTCGCGAAGATCCGCGACACCCACTTGCCCGCGAACCGCGCGAGGGTGAACATCACGATGAGGAACCCGAACGCGAGCGCGAGCTTCCCGACGACACCCCAGACGTTCGTGTCGCCGGACAGCACCACGGAGACGATCGCGAGGTAGATCGCGATGAAGACGTCCTCGATCACGGTGACGCCGAGGATCATCGGCGTCTCGTCGTTCGCCAGGCGTCGCAGCTCGATGAGGAGCTTCGTCACGATCGCGCTCGACGACGTCGCCGTCATGCCGGCGATGATGAGCGCCTCGCGGGTGCCCCAGCCGAGCGAGAACCCGAAGGCGAACCCCACGCCCATGTTGATGGCGACGTACGTCCCGCCGGAGACCAGGAGCTTGCCGGCGTTGCCGTAGAACTCTTCCTGGTCGAACTCCAACCCGAGGTTGAACAGCAGCAGGATGAGCCCGAAGGTCGCGATCAGCTCGATCGTGTGCGACTCGACGTTCAGCCCGATCCACGGGGTGTGCGGACTCGCGATGAGCCCCACGACCATGTAGATCGGGATCGCGGGCAACCCGATCGTCTTGCCGAGGCGTCCGAGGACGTAGGCGATGATGAACAGGACGCCGATGGTGAGCAGCTCACCACCCAGGTGCACGGGCTAGCTCCTCGGCGGGGCCTCGGCCGCAGCGGCCGCAAGCTCTCCGCTGCGGTAGAACGAGAACGCCTTGGCGACCTTCTCCGGCGCACCCGCGACGACGATGGTGTCGCCGGGGAACACGACGAAGTCCGACGACGGGGCCGGGTTCGCGCTGTCACCGCGGACGACCGCCACGACCGTCAGGCCGATGAAGCCCGAGTCGTGCAGGTCACCGAGGGGCTTGCCGGCGATCGCGTCGTCGTAGTCGACCGAGAACCAGTCGATGCTGAGGCCGGGGATCTCGTCGAGCTTGTCGAGACCCTCGGTGATGCGCGTGCCGCCGAGGAGTTCGGCGAGCGTGTGCGCCTCGTCCTCGCTGAGGCGCAGCGACACCTTCTCGGACTTGTCGGCGCCGTCCGAGACGTCGGCGAAGGAGATGAGGTCGGAGTGACCCGACCGGTGCGTGATGACACCACACTTGCCACCGTCGTCGGTGTAGAAGCTGTGCAGCACGCCGACTCCGGGGAGTTTGACGCGATGGACGTCGACCATGATGGCTCCCTCTTCGAGTACCCCGATGATAACCACCGAGGGGGTCCGGCCATTCCGTTCCGCTACAGTCCGGTGGACGACGAGATCCGGGGGGACTGCTGTGGACGACGAACGGACCAGGCGCACGGTGGCGGGCACGGGTGTCGCGGTGGTGGCACTCTACGCCGCACTGCTCGCCGTCGAGGCGCTCGTGCTCGACCCGCTGGCCGCGGTGCCGGGCACCTCGCTCGGCACGATCCACGCGGAACTCGGCCGGCAGGGGTTCTCGGTCGGCACCGACGTCGCGGCCGTCGTCGGGATCGCCCTCGTCGGTGTCGGCCTGGCGGTCGGGCTCGCCACGTCGCTCCTGGTGACCCGCGCCCGCACCCACGTCATCGCCGCGGTCCTGCTCGGCGTGGTCGCGCTCGGCGGTCCGATGACCTGGTGGAGCGGCTTCTGGCTCGGCATGGACGTCGCGGACGCCTACGGCGTCGACGGTGGCGCGCACACCGTCTGGGCCGGTGTCCTCCTGGTCAGCAGTGCGATCGCGCTGGCCGCGATCCCGTTCGTCCTCGTGATCGGGCAGGCGGTCAGCGTCCGCCGGACCGCCCGCGGGTCGCGCGCCGCCTGACTGCGCCGACCCGCGCCTCCAGGCCGTCGACAGCCAGGAGGCGCGGGTCGTGTCGTCGACGCGGGTCGCGTCCTACTCGGGCTCGCTCGTCTTCTCGCCGACCACCTGCTCGTCGGACGCCTTCGCGCCCTCCGCACCGCTCGAGCGGCCGCCGCCGACGACCACGTCGTCCTCGTCGAACCCGAAGGCGATGTCCGGCGCCTCGAGCCGCACGCGGTCCGCCGACTCGTCGTCGGGCTGCAGCTGCGACTCGCGTTCCGCCGCGACGCGCTTGAGGTAGTTCGACACCTCGTGCTCGGTGGTCTCCTGGTCCCAGCCGAGCACGTCGGCCATGAGCTTCGCCGCGACCGGGGCCGCCGACTCGCCGCGGTCCCAGGCCTCGATCGAGATGCGGGTGCGACGGGCGAGGACGTCCTCGAGGTGCAGCGCGCCCTCGTGCGAGGCTGCGTAGACGACCTCGGCCCCGATGTAGTCGTCCGCACCGGGGAGCGGTTCGGCGAGCGACGGGTCCTGCTTCACGAGCCGGAGCACCTCGGTCGCGAGCGTGCCGTACCGGTTCAGCAGGTGCTCGATCCGGACCTTGTGCACGCCGAAGCTCCGCGCGGTGCGGCCGCGGCGGTTCCAGGCGGCCGGGTAGCCCTCGGCGCCGAGCAGCGGGATGTCCTCGGTCGTCGAGCCGGGGATCTTGCCGTCCATCGCCGCGACGGCCTCGTCGATCGCGTCCTTGCCCATCACGCGGTAGGTGGTCCACTTGCCGCCGGCGACGACCACGAGCCCGGGCACGGTGTGTGCGACGACGTGCTCGCGGCTGAGCTTCGACGTCTGGTCGGACTCCCCGGCGAGCAGCGGCCGGAGTCCGGCGTACACGCCCTCGACGTCCTCGCGGGTGAGCGGGACCGCCAGGACCTTGTTCACGTGCTCGAGGATGTAGTCGATGTCCGCCGCGGTCGCCGCCGGGTGGGCCTTGTCGAGGTACCAGTCGGTGTCGGTCGTCCCGACCAGCCAGTGCCGACCCCACGGGATCACGAACAGCACGCTCTTCTCGGTGCGGAGGATCATGCCCATGTTCGACTGGAAGCGGTCGCGCGGGATGACCAGGTGGACGCCCTTCGAGGCGCGCACCTTGAACTGACCGCGCGTGCCGATCATCGCCTGGGTGTCGTCGGTCCAGACGCCCGTCGCGTTGACGACCTGCTTCGCGCGGATCTCGAACTTCTCGCCGGTCTGGATGTCGTGCGCCTCGGCACCGACCACGCGTTCCCCGACCTTGATGAAGCCCTCGATCCGGATGCGGCTCGCGGCGTGGGCACCGTACGACGCCGCCGTTCGCACGAGCGAGGCCACGTACCGGGCGTCGTCGACCTGGGCGTCGTAGTAGGTCATGCCGCCCACGAAGGCGTCCTTCTTGAGCGACGGCATCGAGCGGAGCACCTGCGTGCGGCTGAGGTGCCGGTGGTGCGGGACCCCGGGCGGTCGGCCGCCGGACCAGCTGAAGGCGTCGTACATCGCCATGCCGATCCCGATGTAGAAGCGCTCCCACACGCGGTGGTTGAGCGGGTAGAGGAAGCGGACGGGCTTCACGAGGTGCGGGGCGATCCGCTGCAGCAGGAGTCCGCGCTCGATGAGGGCCTCGCGGACGAGCCCGAAGTTGAGCTGCTCGAGGTACCGGATGCCGCCGTGCACGAGCTTCGACGAGCGGCTCGAGGTGCCCGATCCCCAGTCGCGGGCCTCGACGATGCCGACGCTCAGGCCCCGCGTCACGGCGTCGAGCGCGCTGCCCGCACCGACGATGCCGCCGCCGACCACCAGGACGTCGAGCTCCCGGGTCTTCATCGCCTCGATCGCGGCGGTGCGTTCGTCGGGACCGAGCTTCGTGGACGGGTCGAACCCCACCCCCGGTGCCGCGTTCTCGGCGCGGGCCGGCCGGGTCGCGCTGGACGTGCTCGTGCTGGTCTTGGCCATCGTCGCCTCCGTGTCACGGTGACGCCGAGGCGTCACCCGCGCCGGAGTGCGGGTGCCACCGTCAGTTCCGGTGGTACGGCGCCACGACCACTTCTACTCGCTGGAACTCCTTGACGTCGGAGTATCCCGTCGTGGCCATCGACCGACGCAGCGCGCCGACGATGTTCGCACGGCCGTCCCAGGTCGGGGTCGGGCCGTTCAGGACGTTCTCGAGCGGGGCGATCGTGCCCACCTCGACCCGGCGGCCGCGCGGCAGCTCCGGGTGGTGCGCCTCGGCACCCCAGTGGAAGCCGCCACCGGGTGCCTCGGTCGCGCGGGCGAGCGCGGTGCCGAGCATGACGGCGTCGGCGCCCATCGCGATCGCCTTGACGACGTCGCCCGCGGTGTCGAGCCCGCCGTCGGCGATGACGTGCACGTAGCGGCCGCCGGACTCGTCCATGTAGTCGCGGCGAGCGCCGGCGATGTCGGCGACGGCGGTGGCCATCGGGGCGTGGATGCCGAGCGCGGCCCGGGTGGTCGAGGCAGCGCCGCCGCCGAAGCCGACGAGCACACCCGCGGCACCGGTGCGCATGAGGTGCAGCGCCGCCGTGTAGGTGGAGGCACCGCCCACGATGACCGGGACGTCGAGCTCGTAGATGAACTTCTTGAGGTTGAGCGGCTCGGTGTTCTGCGAGACATGCTCGGCCGAGACGGTCGTGCCGCGGATGACGAACAGGTCGACACCGGCGTCCACGACGGTCTGCGAGAACTCCTGCGTGCGCTGCGGGCTGAGTGACCCGGCGACCGGCACCCCGGCGGCGCGGATCTCGGCCAGGCGCGCGGTGATCAGCTCGGCCTTGACCGGCTCGGAGTAGATCTCCTGCATGCGCTTGGTGACGTTGCCGTCGGTGAGCGCCTTGATCTCGTCGTAGTAGGGCGTCGGGTCCTCGTAGCGGGTCCAGAGCCCTTCGAGGTCGAGGACGCCGAGCATGCCGAGCCGGCCCATCTGGATGACGGTCGCCGGCGAGGCGACGGAGTCCATCGGGGCCGAGAGGATCGGCGACTCGAACGTGAACGCGTCGATCGACCACTGCACGCTCACGTCACGCGGGTCACGCGTGCGCCGCGAGGGGACCACCGCGATGTCGTCGAACGCGTACGCCCGACGTCCGCGCTTGCCAGCACCGATCTCGACTTCACTCACCCGGCAAGCCTACCGGTCGTGTCCCCCGGGTGACACGGACACCCGCGGGCGCCGGTCAGCGTGTCCGGCGGGCGCGGCGGGCGCGTCGCTTCCGCAGCACCCGCAGCACCAGGCCGAGCAGGAGCGCCAGCACCACGAGCACCCCGAGCAGCGCGGCCGCTGCCTTCACGAGCAGCGCCGCCCCGACGAAGAGCACGGCGAAGACCAGCCACACGAGGGCGTCGAGCACGAGGGGGCCGGGGGTCCGCACGCGTCCGAGGGTAGCGACCCGACGGGGGTGGGTCGCGCCTCCTGGTCGATGGCGTGCCGAACCGGTGACACGAGCCGCGAGAGGCGAGCCGCGCGCCGATCCCGGTGAGGAGCGGGGCCGTGCGGCGCTGAGCGTCCACGCACGACCCCACTCGGTGCGGGTACCGCCCCCACAGCGGCACCCACGGTCGACACCGCTCGCTCAGCGCGCGGAGTCGACGTCCTTGGCGAGCGTCCCCAGGTACAGCTCGATGACCTTCGGGTCGTCGGCGAGCTCCTTCCCGGTGCCCGAGTACGCGTTCCTCCCCTGGTCGAGCACGTACCCACGATCGCAGATCTGCAGACAGCGTCGCGCGTTCTGCTCCACCATGACGATCGACACACCGGCCTTGTTGATCCGGCGTGTGCGGATGAACGTCTCGTCCTGGCGCACCGGCGACAGTCCGGCGGACGGCTCGTCGAGGAGCAGGACCTTCGGGTCCATCATGAGCGCCCGGGCCATCGCGACCGACTGCCGTTCGCCGCCGGACAGGGATCCGGCGCGCTGGCCCTTCCGCTGTCCGAGGACGGGGAACAGGTCGTAGATGACCTCGAGCCGCTCGGCGAACTTGCGGGGCCGGAGGTACAGGCCCATCTGCAGGTTCTCCTCGATCGAGAGCGAGGGGAAGACGTTGTTCGTCTGCGGGACGAAGCCGACGCCGGCCTGCACGAGCTTGTTCGCCTTGAGGTTGGTGATGTCCTCGCCCTGCAGGGTCACCGAGCCCTCGCGGATGGACACCAGGCCGAACAGGGCCTTGAGGAGCGTCGACTTGCCCGCGCCGTTCGGCCCGATGATGCCGATGAGCTCGCCCGGGTAGCAGTCGAGGTCGCAGCCGTTCAGGATGTTCACCCCGGGCAGGTACCCGGCGACGAGGTTCTTCGCGCTGAGCACCGGCTCGCGGTTAAGGGTGGCCGTGCCGGCCACGGGCGCCGGGGCGGCGTCCGGACTGGAGGCGCTGCTCGCGTTCGTCGGCTCGCTTGCGTCGGTCATCGGGTCGCCTCCTGCTCGTCTTCTTCCGCTACTTCCTCGGCGAGCTCCTCGTAGGTCTCCTCGTTCAGGAGCGAGTCGTCACCGAGGTCGGTGTCGTGGTGCGCACCGAGGTACGCGTCGATGACCGCGCGGTCGTCCATCACCGTGTCGGCCGGACCCTCGGCGACGACCTTGCCCTCGGCCATCACGACGACCCAGTCCGAGATGTGCCGGACCATGTGCATGTCGTGCTCGACGAACAGCACGGTCATGCCGTCGTCGCGCAGGGACTGGATGTGCCCGAGCAGCGACTGCGTCAGTGCCGGGTTCACGCCCGCCATCGGCTCGTCGAGCATGATCATCGTCGGGTCGGACATGAGTGCCCGGGCCATCTCCAGGAGCTTCCGCTGCCCACCGGAGAGCGAGCCGGCGTAGTCGTCCGCCTTGGTGTCGAGCTTGAACCGGGCGAGGAGGTCCTCGGCCTTCGCCGTGATCTCGCGCTCCCGCTTCCGCCAGAGCGCCGGGACGAGTCCGACGAAGAAGTTCTCGCCGGGCTGGTCGCGGGCGCCGAGGAGCATGTTCTGCATCACGGTGAGGCGGCTGAGCGCCTTCGTGAGCTGGAACGTGCGGACCATGCCCTTGTTCGCGATGTGGGTCGCGCTGGTCTTCTGCATCGTGTCGCCGTTGAAGCGGGTCGTCGCACCCGGGCTCGGCTTGTCGAACCCGGTCAGCAGGTTGAAGAACGTCGTCTTGCCGGCGCCGTTCGGACCGATGAGGGCGGTGATCGAGCCGCGCTGGACCTCGAGGTGGTCGACGTCGACCGCGGTCATCCCGCCGAAGCGACGGGTGACGTCGTCGACGACCAGGATCGGGTCGTCCTTGGGGTGGGCGTAGGTCTCAGACACTGAACGTCAACTCCTTCTTGTTGCCCAGCAGGCCCTGTGGACGGAACACGATGAGGAGCATGAGCGCGACGCCGACGAGCACGTAGGAGAACTGCTCGGCCTGCTGCGCGTTCATGATCGAGTTCGGGATGAAGTCGCCGGCGAGGGTGCGGATCGCGAGCCGGACGACGAAGAACAGCACCGCGCCGAGGACCGGTCCGAACACCGTCGCCGCGCCGCCGAGGATGAGTGCCGTCCAGATGAAGAACGTCATCGAACGGCCCATCGCGTCGGGCTGCACCGAGCTCGGCAGGACGTAGATGATGCCGGCCAGGGCTCCGAGCGCACCGCCGAAGACGAGCGCCTGCATCTTGTACGAGTACACGTTCTTGCCGAGGGAGCGGACGGCGTCCTCGTCCTCGCGGATGGCCTTCACGACACGGCCCCAGGGGCTGCGCATGAGCAGGAACAGCACGAGGGTGAAGAGGGCGACGAGGCCCCACGCCGCGATGCGGATCCACCAGCCGTTGACGCCGTTGTTCGAGTACGTGAACCACAGGATGGAGGTGGTGCCGTCCGGGAGCGGGCTGAGGGCGTTGAACGGGTCGCGGTAGCTCGACCCGGTGATGCCGTTCGAGCCGCCGGTCGTCGTGGTGAGCAGGCTCGAGCGTCCCACCATGCGGATGATCTCGGCACCGGAGATCGTGACGATCGCCAGGTAGTCGCCCCGCAGCCGCAGGGTCGGGATGCCGAGGATGATCGCGAAGACGATCGCGACGAGCAGGGCGACGAGGACCGCCATCACGAACGGCAGCCCGTTCGTGATCGAGATAGCGAAGCCGTACGCGCCGAGCAGCAGGAACGCCGCCTGGCCCATGTTGACCAGGCCGGTGAGTCCGAAGTGGACGTTGAGGCCGATCGCGGCGAGCGCGAACGCCGCCGTGGTCGGGGCGAGGGCCTCCTGCGTGAGCGAGGAGAGCAGGGAGAGGATGTAGTCCATGGCGGCGCTCCTTAGCCGATCCGCTCGGCGCGACCGAAGATGCCCTGCGGCCGGAACAGCAGGATGAGGATGAGGATCACGAGGGCGGTGGCGTACTTGAAGTCACCCGGCAGCACGAGGTTCGTGAGCTCCACGACGACGCCGATGATCATCGAGCCGACGAGTGCGCCGTAGGCGGTGCCGAGGCCACCGAGCGTGACCGAGGCGAACATGAGCAGCAGCAGCTGCAGGCCGGTCTGCCAGTTCACGCCGTTGAGGACGAGACCGAGCATCACGCCGGACAGCCCCGCGAGGCCGGCTGCGAGCGTCCACACGAACCGGATCACCCGGTCGACGTCGATGCCGGACGCGCTGGCGAGTGCCGGGTTGTCCGACACCGCGCGGGTCGCACGGCCGAAGCGCGTCTTCGCGAGGAACAGGCCGGTGGCGACCAGGACCACGAGGGCGATGCCCATCGCGACGTAGGACTGCACCGTGAGCGTCACACCGGCGAACCGGATCGTCTCCGGGTTCCCCTGCTGGATGCGGACCGTCGACGCCCCGAAGAAGTACTGGAACGCGTACTGGGCGGCGATCGACAACCCGATCGTCACGATCATGAGCTGCGTCAGGCTGATGCGCTTGCGCCGCAGCGGCCGCCAGATGCCGGCGTCCTGCAGGTACCCGGTCGCCGCGCACAGCAGCGTGACCACCACCCCCGTCAGCCAGATGTTCCACCCGAGCTGGTTCGCGAACAGGTACGCGAGCAACCCGCCGAGGGTGACCTGCTCACCGTGCGAGAAGCTCGACAGCCCCGTCGTGCCGTAGATGAGCGACAGGCCCACGGACGCCAGCGCGATGAGGAGCCCGAGCCGGATGCCGGACGCGAACTGCTGCCAGGCCCGCTGGGGCGTGACGCTCGTCGCGTCGTCGTTCGTGACGACCCCCTGCTGGTCGGACAGCTGGAAGATCTGGCCGACGTTCGCGTTGAGGCTCGCGGACACGGTGCGCTTCGCGTCGGCCGCGTTCGTCAGGTACTGGCCCTTCGGCAGGGTGTCCTGGTCGACGCTCACCGTGTAGCTGCCCGCCGCGGTGACGCTCACCGACCACCGACCGGTGTCGGACGTCGTCGCGGTCTGCGCGAAGCCGCCCGGCCCGGCGACGTCGACGGCGACGCCCTCGACCGGTTCGCGGTCCGAGTCGGTGATCGTGCCCTGGATGCAGCCGTTCGTCGGGCTGACCGTGCACGGCTGGGTGCTGGCTGGTGCGGTGCTCGCGGACGCCGACGCGCTCGGGGCCGGGGTGGCGCCGATCGCCGGCAGCGTCACCGCCCAGTCGATCAGGAAGGTCGCCAGGAACGCGAGCACGAGGACGGCCATGATGACCGGTCGCTTTCGTCCCGGGCGGAGGCGGAACCTGCGCAGCGGCGCAGACCCCGGCGGAGTGATGGATCCCACGGAAGAGCCTCTCGTTCGGATGACGAGGACGCTAGGGGGATTGTGTGTCACCCGTGTTTCCATCACGTTCCCTGTGTGATTCGTGCCGCAACTGTGACGTTGTGGAGGAAGTCTCGACGGGGGTTCCGAGGCGGGGCCGCACCGCGCCTCCCGGCCGCCCACGGGTGTCCACGGGGCGGAATGCGGGAGAGCGCCTGCGCGTTACCATGGTCTATCCGGAACCCGCCGCAGCGTTCCCGGTGTCTCGACCACTTCACCTCGCCCACGAAGGGGACCCATGGACCAGCCGGATCCGTTCGGATTCATCGGACTCACGTACGACGACGTCATGCTCCTGCCGGGGTACACCGACGTCATCCCGAGCGAGGCGTCGACCGCGTCCCGGCTCACCAAGCGCATCACGGTCAACGTCCCGCTGCTCTCCGCGGCGATGGACACCGTGACCGAGGCCCGCATGGCGATCGCCATGGCCCGGCAGGGCGGCATCGGCATCCTGCACCGCAACATGTCGATCGCCGACCAGGCGGCCGCCGTCGACAAGGTCAAGCGCAGCGAGTCCGGAATGATCACCAACCCGGTGACCACCAGCCCGGACGCCACCGTCGCCGAGGTGGACGCGCTCTGCGGACAGTTCCGCGTCTCCGGCCTGCCGGTGGTCGAGGGTGACGGCACCCTCGTCGGCATCATCACCAACCGCGACATGCGGTTCGTGGCGCCGTTCGAGCAGCAGTCCACGCTCGTCCGCGACGTCATGACGAAGGCCCCGCTCATCACGGCCCCGGTCGGCATCGACCCGGACGACGCCGTCGCGATCTTCGCCGAGCACAAGATCGAGAAGCTCCCCCTCGTGGACGAGGACGGCAAGCTCCGCGGTCTCATCACCGTCAAGGACTTCGACAAGAGCGAGAAGTACCCGGACGCCACCAAGGACGACGCCGGCCGACTGCGTGTCGGTGCCGCGATCGGCTTCTTCGGCGACGCCTGGGAGCGTGCGACCGCCCTGCGCGAAGCCGGCGTGGACGTCCTCGTCGTCGACACCGCCAACGGCCACAGCGCCGGCGTGCTCGACATGGTCCGCCGTCTCAAGGCCGACCCGGCGTTCGCCGCGGTCGACGTCATCGGTGGGCAGGCCGCCACGCGCGAGGGCGCCCAGGCGCTCATCGACGCGGGCGTCGACGCCGTCAAGGTCGGCGTCGGACCGGGCTCGATCTGCACCACGCGCGTCGTCGCGGGTGTCGGCGTCCCGCAGGTCACCGCCGTGTACGAGGCCTCCCTCGCCGCGCGTGAGGCCGGCGTGCCGGTCATCGCCGACGGCGGGCTGCAGTACTCGGGCGACATCGCCAAGGCCCTCGTGGCCGGCGCGGACACCGTGATGCTCGGCTCACTCCTCGCCGGCACCGACGAGTCCCCCGGTGACCTGGTGTTCGTCAACGGCAAGCAGTTCAAGGCGTACCGCGGGATGGGCTCCCTCGGTGCCCTGCAGACCCGTGGCAAGAAGACCTCGTACTCGAAGGACCGCTACTTCCAGGCCGACGTCCCCTCGGACGACAAGCTCGTGCCCGAGGGCATCGAGGGCCAGGTGCCCTACCGCGGCTCGGTGGCGAACGTCGTCTACCAGCTCGTCGGTGGCCTGCGGCAGTCGATGTTCTACGTCGGTGGCCGCACCGTCCCGGAGCTCAAGGCCCGCGGCAAGTTCGTCCGGATCACCCCGGCCGGGCTCAAGGAGTCCCACCCGCACGACGTGCAGATGGTCGTCGAGGCGCCGAACTACAGCCGCTGAGCCGATCCGCACCCCGAACGCCCCTGCTCCTCGACGGAGCGGGGGCGTTCGTCGTCGGTGGGCAGTAGGGTCGCGGCATGGTCAGCGCCGTCTCGCACACCTCGATCGACTGCCGTGACGCGTACGCGCTCTCGGAGTGGTGGAAGCAGGTGCTCGGCTACGTCGACGTCGCCGACGACCCGAACGCGCCCGGCGACGAGGAGTGCATGATCGTCGCCCCCGACGACTCGCACCACGTGCTCTTCATCGAGGTCCCCGAGGCGAAGGCGGTGAAGAACCGCATCCACTTCGACCTGCGGCCGACCGACCGGACCCGCGACGACGAGGTCGTCCGGCTGCGGGGCATCGGCGCCCTCGAGCTGGCGGACCGCCGCACGGCGACCGGGGGCTGGGTGACGCTCGCCGACCCCGAGGGGAACGAGTTCTGCGTCCTCCGCTCCCAGGCCGAGCTCGACGCCGGGTCCGCCTGACCGCCCTGAACCGCCGGGCCCTGTCCGCGCTGCGCGGGCAGAGCGTCCTGCCACCGCAACGCCACCGCAGCGCCACCGCGCGGCCCCCGGGTTTCCGCGCCTCCCGCGTCACGGCTGGGTAACGAAACACTTTGCGTACCGCCCCGTCACACCGCTGAAACACCGTGACCCTACGTTCTCTCACATCCCCAGCGGGACCTGAGGTTCCGCGCAGAGAAAGGGCTCCACGGATGATCAGAACCACCCGTGCCACCACGGCACTGGCAGTGGCAGGAGCGGCGGCGCTCCTCCTCGCCGCCTGTTCCACCACCAGCGGCGGCACCTCGCCGTCCTCTTCCGCGTCGGGCGGCGCGAAGAAGGACCCCGCCGCGAGCTGCAAGGCCCCGGACACCCCCGGCACCGACGCGCTGAAGATCGGGACGATCCTGCCGCTGACCGGTTCGCTCGCCTACCTGAACCCGCCCGCGGAGTCCGGTGTGGGGCTCGCGGTGCAGGACATCAACGCCGCGGGCGGTGTGCTCGACAAGGACGTCACCATCGACCCCGCCACCGACTCCGGTGACAGCAACGACATGACGGTGTCGAGCTCGGCCGCGACGAAGCTCGTGAACGCGAAGGTCCCGGTCGCGATCGGCGCCGAGTCCTCCAGCGTCACGCTCAACGTCATCGACCAGCTCACGAGCAACTGCATCGTGGAGATCTCCCCCGCGAACACCGCGTCGGACCTCTCCGGCTACTCGTCGTACTACTACCGGACCGCTCCGCCGGACTCGGTGCAGGGCTCGGCGCTCGGTCAGCTCGTCACGGGTGACGGCAACGCCAAGGTCGCCTTCCTCGTCTTCAACGACACCTACGGCACCGGCCTCCGGAACACCGTGCAGAAGGCGATCGAGGACTCGGGCGGATCCGTCGTCTACGGCGGCAAGGGCAAGGGCCAGGAGTTCCCGCCCGGCCAGACGACCTTCTCGTCCGAGGTGACCGCGGCGCTCGCCACGAAGCCGGACGCCATCGTCGTCCTGGCGTTCGACGAGACGAAGTCGATCATCCCGGAGCTGAAGTCGCAGGACGCCGACATGTCGAAGATCTACATGTCCGACGGCAACACCGCCGACTACTCGAAGGACTTCGACAAGGGCACGCTGACCGGCGCGCAGGGCACCATCCCCGGCGCCTCGCCCAAGGACGAGTTCAAGGCCCAGCTGTCCGCCTTCTACAAGAAGTCGTCCGGCAAGGACCTCGCCGACTACTCGTACGCGGCCGAGTCCTACGACGCCACCGTCCTCGCGGCCCTCGCCGCGGTGAAGGGCAAGGGCACGGACTCCGGGACCATCCAGGCCAACATGGCCGCGGTGTCCGGAGCCGACGGCGGCACCGAGTGCTCGACGTTCAAGGACTGCGTCGCCCTGCTCGACAAGGGTGAGGACATCCACTACACGGGTCCGTCGGGCATCGGTCCGTTCGACGAGAACAACGACCCGTCGAGCGCCTACATCGGCATCTACAAGTTCGACGGCGACAACAAGCCCGTCTACCAGAGCGCCATCCAGGGCTCGGTCAAGAAGTAGCCGACACCACCAGATCGACAGCGCCCCGCGGCCCGACCGCGGGGCGCTGTCGCGTGCGGCGGGCGCCCGGGAGCGTGCCGAGACTCGGCTGCGCGGACGGTTTCGTGGCCGACACCGCGCGAAACTGTCCGCCGGGCCGAGACTCGGCGCACGGCGGGCGGGCGGGCGGGCAGGCAGGCAGGCCGGCAGGCGGGCCGGGAGGCGCGGCGCGCCTCCGTCAGACCGGCTCGGCCGCCGTGAGTGCCTGCGCCCGGCGCCGCGATGCCCGACCGGCCGCGAACGAGTCGACCGTGAGCAGGACCAGGGCCAGCCACACGATCCCGAAGCCGAACCACCGCGCACTCGACATCGGCTCGTGCTGCACGACCACGCCGACGAGCAGCTGCATGACCGGCGCGAGGTACTGCGTCAGCCCGAGCGTGGACAGGCTCACCCGCCGCGCCGAGGACGCGAACAGCAGGAGCGGCACCGCCGTCGCGGGCCCGGTCAGCACCGTCACCAGGACGTGGAGCCCACCGGCACTCGCGAACGTCACGCCGCCGCCGAGCCCTGTCACGCCGAGCACCACGAGGGCGACCACCGCGATCGGGAGCAGCCACACGGTCTCGATCGTCAGACCGCTCAGCGCGTCCACCGTGCCGCCGACGCGCTTCTTCACGAGGCCGTACAGGCCGAACGAGAACGCGAGCACCAGGGAGATCCACGGCATCTGGCCGTAGCCCACCGCGATGACGACGACGGCCACGATGCTGATGCCGACGGCGGTCCACTGGAGCGGACGCAGGCGTTCGCGGAGCACCACGACCCCGAGGGCGATCGTGACGAGCGGGTTGATGAAGTACCCGAGGGCCGCCTCGACGGTGTGTCCCGTGGTGGTGGCCGCGACGTACACGGTCCAGTTCACCAGGATGAGGACGGCTGCGAGGCCCATCACGAGCATCACCCGACGCTGGGCCATCAGCGTGCGGGTCCGGAGCCACGAGCGGGTGACGGCGATCGCGATCGCGCAGAACACCAGCCCGAAGACGATCCGCCAGGCGACGATCTCGAACGCGCCGGCGGGGGCCATCGCCGCGAAGAGCAGCGGCATGAGTCCCCACAGCCCGTACGCGACGATCGCCTGCACGACGCCGACGGATGCCTCGCTGCGGGCCGGGCGTGCCGGGGACGGTTCACTCACGGAACCATCCTAGGAACCAGCACCGACGGTGCGTGGCCGAGCCGCGCCTCCCGGACCGGTCTGCCCGGCCACGCGACGGACCGCACCCGGGACGCCCCCGCCCGGAACGCGAGAACGCCCCGCCGGCCGGAGCCGAACGGGGCGTTCGCGATGTGTACTGGACTCAGTGCACGATGACCGCGAGGACGTCGCGGGCAGAGAGGACGAGGAGGTCCTCGCCCGAGTACTTGACCTCGGTGCCGCCGTACTTCGAGTAGATGACCTTGTCACCCACGGCGACGTCGAGCGGGACGCGGTTGCCGTTGTCGTCGATACGACCCGGGCCCACGGCGACGACCTCGCCCTCCTGGGGCTTCTCCTTCGCGGTGTCCGGGATGACCAGACCGGAAGCGGTGGTCTGCTCCGCCTCGACCTGGCGGATGACGATGCGATCCTCGAGCGGCTTGATGCTGACGGCCACGGTGACCTCTTCTTTCTCGGTACTGACTCGGTACAGATGGGAACCGTGCTGGCACTACGCGCAGGAGAGTGCCAACGGCCCAACTCTAGGGCGTCGTTGGCACTCGGTCAATCCGAGTGCCAACGTCCTGCCGGGCTCTCGGCGACCTGGGAGGATCGTCGGGTGGAAGCCGCCGATCTCGCCCAGTTGCTGACCCCCGAGGGGATGGCCCTGCTCGACCGTACCCCGGCCGTGTCCGACGGTGGTGAGATCGTCCGTGTCGTCTCCCGACTGCGGTCCGAGGGACACGACCCGGGCCTCGTCGCGGCGGTCCTCACGCAGGCGAAGCTCCGGCAGAAGGCCCGCGGGAAGTTCGGCGACTTCGCCTCCCGGATGCTCTTCACCGAGGCCGGGCTCGAGCAGGCGACCCGGCTGCAGGTCGCCGCCCAGCACGCCGGACGCTTCGCCGCCGCCGGGCTGCGGCGCGTCGCGGACCTCGGCTGCGGCATCGGCGGCGACGCGATGGCGATGGCGGCGCTCGACCTCGAGGTCACCGCGGTCGACCGCGACGAGGTCACCGCAGCCGTCGCCACCCACAACCTCTCGCTCTGGGACTCCGCCCGGGTGGAGCTCGGCGACGCCGCCGGGTTCGACCTCACCCGCGTGGACGGCGTCTGGATGGACCCGGCCAGGCGGACCTCCGGCCACACGAACACGAAGCGGCTCGCGGACCCGGACGACTGGTCCCCGTCGCTCGACACCGTGTTCGCCGCCGCGACGACCACCCCGACGGGCGTGAAGCTCGGGCCCGGCGTCGACCGTGACCTCATCCCGGACACCGCCGAGGCGCAGTGGACCTCGGTGGACCGCGAGGTCGTCGAGCTCGCCCTCTGGTTCGGCCCCCTCGCCCGCCCGGGGATCCGCCGCGCCGCGACCGTCATCGGTCCGCACGGGATCGCGGAGCTGACCGGCGAGGCGGACGCTCCGGACGCGTCGGTCGGACCGCTCGGCGCGTACCTCTACGAACCCGACGGTGCGGTCATCCGCGCACGGCTGATCGGGGACCTCGCCCGGTCGATCGACGGTCGCATGCTCTCCGAGGGCATCGCGTACGTCAGCTCCGACCAGGCCGTCTCGACCCCGTTCGCCCAGGGGTTCCGGGTGAAGGGCGTCCTGCCGCTCGACGTGAAGCAGCTCGCCGCACGGCTCGCCGCCGACGGCGTCGGCACGGTCGAGATCAAGAAGCGCGGCGTCGACGTCGACCCGGCGCAGTTCCGGAAGCGGCTGCGGCTGCGGGGCGGCAGCGGTCGCGTGACCCTGGTGCTCACCCGCCTGGAGGGACGGCACACCGCGATCCTGTGCGAGCGGCTCGGCGAGACGGCCGGGTAGGCCGCGGGGCGGGGCGGGGCCGGCCCCGCGTGCGGGCTCGGCCCGGCGCGCGGGCTCGGCCCGGCGTGCGGCGCTCGCCGTGCCGCGCGGGCCGCACAACGAAAGTCACCCCGAACCACGGATCGCCGTGGTTCGGGGTGACTTCGGTTGTGCGAGCTGCGGCCCGCGTCAGCCGATGAAGGCGCCGGAGTCGTAGCCGGAGTAGTCCGAGTACCGCGAGGACCCGAAGCCCGTCGCGACGAGGATGATCACCACGAGGATCCAGATCCCGGTGACGACCCAGCCCGCGATGACACCGGTCAACGCCAGCCCGCGGCCGCGTTCACCGCTCGTCTTGAGCTTGCCGAGGGCGATGTGGCCGAGGATCGCACCGGTCGGGCCCAGCAGGATGCCGATGAACCAGAAGAACGGCAACGCACCGGCGAGGCCGAAGACGATCGCGAGCACGGACAGCGTGTTCACCTTCGGCCGCTGCGCGTAGGGCTGGTAGCCCGTCGAGGCGTAGGCGTACGGGTTCTGCTGCCCCGCGGAGGCGTAGGGGTTCTGCTGACCGGGGGCCGCGTACGGGTTGTGCTGGCCGGGGGCCGCGTACGGGTTCTGCTGCCCAGGCGCCGCGTACGGGTTCTGCTGCCCAGGCGCCGCGAACGGGTTCTGCTGGCTCGGGGCCGCGTACGGGTTCTGCTGACCGGGCGCCGCGTAGGGGTTCTGGTGGCCCGGCGCCGCGTACGGGTTCTGGTGGCCCGGCGCCGCGTACGGGTTCTGCTGACCGGGGGCCGCGTACGGGTTCTGCGGGGCACCCGAGCCCGGCTGCCCCTGCGGCTGTGCCGGCGCGCCGTACGGGTTCTGCGGTGCCGCCGTCCCCTCGGACGCACCCTGGCCCGACGTGCCCGGCCCGGACTCCGGGTGGGCCGCACTCGACGGGGACGAGGACGCACCGCCGTCCGGCGTCTCGCCCGGCTTCGGCCACTGGTTCTGATCGGACACCGTCCACCCCTCTCGGGCGCGTCGTTCGTCGGCGCCCTTCGTGAATCCTCCCACAGACACCCGTCCGGAGCCCGGGCGGGACCCCGCGCGTCAGCGGCGGACCGGTGGGGTGACGTGTGTGTCAGACCTGGACGGTCGTCACCGGCAGCGTGGAGTCGGCCGCGATCCCGAGGTCGCTCGGCGCGTGCCCCTCGGCGACGAGCCGGGCGCCGACCGCGGCGATCATCGCGCCGTTGTCGGTGCAGAGGTCGAACGGCGGGATCCGGAGGGCGACCCCGGCCCGAGCGCAGCGCTCCTCGGCGACGGCCCGCAGCCGGGCGTTCGCCACGACGCCCCCGCCGAGCAGGAGCCGGTGCACCCCGGTGTCCTCGCACGCGCGCAGCGCCTTCGTGAGGAGCACGTCGACGACGGCCTCGCGGAAGCTGGCGGCGACGTCCGCGACCGGGACCTCGCGCCCCTCGTCGCGGCACCGCTCGACCCACCGCGCGACGGCGGTCTTGAGCCCGGAGAACGAGAAGTCGTACCGGTGCGCGGCCATGTCCTTCGGCAGCGTGAGCCCGCGGGGGAACCGGATCGCGGTGGGGTCGCCGCCCGCCGCCGCCCGGTCGATCTGCGGCCCACCCGGGTACGGCAGTCCCAGGAGCCGCGCGACCTTGTCGAACGCCTCACCGGCGGCGTCGTCGATCGTCTCGCCGAGGAGCTCCACGTCCCCGACGAGGTCGTTCACGAGCAGCAGCGACGTGTGCCCGCCCGACACCAGGAGCGCCACCGTCGGCAGGTCGATCTCCGAGCCGTCCGACCGCAGCACGTCGGCGCCGACGTGTCCGACCAGGTGGTTGACGCCGTACAGCGGCTTGCCCGTCGCCACCGCGAGGGCCTTGGCCGCGCCGACCCCGACCATGAGTGCGCCGGCGAGCCCGGGGCCCGCGGTGACCGCGACGGCGTCGATCTCGTCCAGGGTGACCCCGGCCTGCTCGAGCGCGGCCGAGAGCGTCGGCGTCATCGCCTCGAGGTGCGCCCGTGCGGCGACCTCGGGCACGACCCCGCCGTAGCGCGCGTGCTCCTCCATGCTCGACGCGATGACGTTCGCGAGCAGGGTGGTGCCCCGCACGATCCCGACGCCGGTCTCGTCACAGCTCGTCTCGATGCCGAGCACGAGGGGTTCAGCCATCGAGGGCCTCCTGTCCGATGGGGCCGACGCCCGACGCGGGCGTGCCGGAGGTGCCGGGCGTGCGGGGTGTGGCGGGGTCGTCCGGAGCGGTCGGGCGGAGTGCCGCCCGCATCACCCACGCGTCGACGCCGTCCGGCTGGTAGTAGCGCGGCCGCACCGCGATCCGTTCGAACCCGAACGCGGTGTACATCGCCTGGGCGACGGGGTTGTCGGCCCGCACCTCGAGGAAGACCTCGTGCACACCGCGCCGCCGTGCCTCGTCGAGGAGCTCGGTGAAGAGCACGCGGCCGATGCCCTTCCCCCGCTGGTCCGCGGCGACCGCGATCGTCTGGACGTCCGCGACGGGGTTGCCGGCGAGGGACGAGAGCCCGGCGTACCCGACGATCGTCGGTGCCCCGTCGTCGGTCGTCTCGACGACGACGTAGTGCCCGTGCGGCGAGTACAGCTCGCCGGACATCTGCGACGCCGACCACGCGTCGGTCGGGAACGACGCGTGCTCCAACCACATCACGTCGTCGAGGTCCTGCGGGTGCGCGCGCCGGAGGCGCAGCCCGTCGGGCAGCGTCACTGCTTCACCCGCTTGGGCGCACCCGGCATCGTCACGTCCGGATCGCGCAGGTATCGGGGCGTGTCGTCCGCGAAGGGCGTGCCGGAGGCGAGCCGGTCCGCGGCGAGCGCACCGAGCCTCCAGGCCGGGATGGACCGGGCGGTGACCCGGTCCCAGTCGACCGCGTCGGGCCGGGAGGCGCGGATCGCCTCGTCGAGGTCCGCCGGCTTGGCGAGTCCCGGCCCCGCGACGCGCGTGCCGGTCTGGTCGTAGGCGCTCCAGTAGACCTCGCGCCGACGCGCGTCCGTCAGGACGACGAAGGGCCCGGGGCGGTCCTGGTCGGCGGCGACCGCGTCGTGGCTGACCAGCGGGAGGAGGGGGACGCCGCGTGCCGCGGCGAAGGTGCGCGCAGCCGCGATGCCGACGCGGAGGCCGGTGAACGGCCCCGGCCCCATCCCGGCGACCACGCCGGTGACGTCCGCCGGGGTGACCTCGGCCTCGGTCAGGACCTCGGCGAGGAACGGGCCGATGACCTCGGCGTGGCGGCGGCTGTCCTCGGTGCCCCGGGTCGCGAGGGGTCGACCGGTGGCCGGGTCGACCAGGGCGACGGACGTTCCGGCGGAGGTGTCGATCGCGAGCAGCACCCGTCCATCGTAGGCGTGCTGCCGCAGTGCCGCTGTGGGCGAACGGCTGCACGTGCCGAGCCGCGCGGTCGTAGCGTCGCCGCCATGGAACTGCTCTTCGTGCACGGTGCCCTCGTCCGCGACGGCGGCTGGTGGTGGCGTCCGACCGGGGACCTCCTGCTCCAGCGCGCCGGGATCCGCAGCCGGGCCGTGGCACTCCCCAGCTGCGGCGAGGGACGAGCACCGGCGGGCACCTCGGGGCTCGTCGCCGACGCCGCAGCGCTCCGCGCAGCACTCGACGACGTGGACGACCCCGAGGGTGCGGTCGTCGTCGGGCACTCGTACGGCGGCACGGTGATCGCCGAGGCCGGACCCCACCCGGCGGTCTCACGGCTGGTGTTCGTGTCCTCCTACCTGCCCGACGTCGGCACGGCGCAGGGCACGATCACGGCCGACGAGCCGGACCCGGTGTCGATCGGCGACGCGGGCGACGGCCGCCTCGCCGTCAGCGGGTACGACGCGTCGTCGTTCGGCGCCCGGTTCCTGCAGGACGCGGACACCAGCGTGCAACGGGCCGCGTGGACCCGGGTGACCCCGCAGGACGCGACGTCGTTCGTGACGCCGACCTCGGCCGCGGGGTGGCAGGGCGTCGACTCGACGTACCTCGTCTGCACGGACGACCGGAGCACCACGGTCGGACTCCAACGGCACCACGCCGCCCGCGCGACCCGATCGGTGGACGTACCCACCGGGCACCACCCGTTCACCACCCGACCCGACCTGGTCGCGGAGCAGGTGCTCAGTCCCGGGAGCGGTCGACGATCGATCGGCTGACCGCTCCGACGGCCGCGGCGACGGCCTGCGCGCGGACCGTCGCGTCCTCGTGTTCCGAGTCGTGCACGAACACGGTGACACCGCGCCGTGCGCCGCAGAAGTCGACGATCCCGTGCTCGATCTGGGTGCGGAGCGCTGCGCGGTAGCCGTGCCGGTCCCACACTCCGGCGTCGTCACCGGCGACCGGGACGAGGTGGATCGTGAGCCGCCCGAGGGTGCGGCGGAGCCCGCCGTCGGGATCGACGTCGAACGCCCAGCCGTTCACGAACACGCGGTCGATCCAGCCCTTGAGGAGCGCCGGGACGGACCACCACCAGACCGGGAACACGAGGACGAGGTCGGTGGCCCGGTCGATGCGCTGCTGCTCGGCGACGACGTCGTGAGGAGCACCCACACCCGTGCGGTACGTCTGCCGGTCGGCGAGCGTGAACCGTGGGTCGAAGCCCTCCGCAGCGAGGTCAGCGGTCTCGACGGACCCCTCGGGCAGGGCGGCCCGGAGTTCCTCCGCGACGTGGTGGGTCAACGAGTCGGGGTCGGGGTGGGCGGTCACGATGAGCGTCGGCACACTGCATCCTCGCGACGCCGGCTGGACGGCAGCAGGGGCACACCGGTCGACGTCGGCGCCGGGACCCCGTGTCGACGGCGAGCCGGTCGCGGGGCACCGGGGTCAGAGGGCGACGCCGTCCCAACGGGGACCGGTCGCGGTGACGACGACCCGGCGGGGCTCGTCGGGGACGTCGTCCGGGTCGAGGTCGTCCGGACCGGGGGCCTCGCCGGCACCGGTCGCGCGGACGATCTCGACGTCGAGGATGCTGTCGGAGACGCCGTCGACGAACCCGCGGCCCCACTCCACGACCACGATCGAGGCGTCCCAGTCGAGGTCGAGGTCGTCGAGCTCGACCGGGTCGGACAGCCGGTACGCGTCGACGTGCACCAGGTCCGGGCCGGCGGTGGTCGGGTGGGTCCGGGCGAGGACGAACGTCGGGCTCGACACCTGCCCGCGGGCGCCGAGCGCCGCGCCGAGCCCCCGGGTCATGGTGGTCTTGCCGGCACCGAGCGGACCGGTCAGCACGACAAGGTCGCCGGCGCGGAGGACGGCCGCGAGTCGGGCGCCGAGTGCACCCATCTCCTCGGTGGTCCGGGCCGTGGTGTCGAGCAGCACGCGGGGCTCGGTCACCGTTCGCCCCGCAGGTACTCGGCAACGTGGCCCTCGACCCGGTGCCCCTCGTACACCCGGGGCACGCGCGTGCCGATCCGGCAGACGATCTCCTCGCCGATGGTGCCGAGCGCCTCGCCCCACTCGAGGACCGTCATCTCGTCGTGCTCGCCCGTGCCGAACAGGACGACGGTGTCGCCGACCTGCACGTCGTCGTCGCCGACGTCGACGAGGAACTGGTCCATCGCGACGCGACCGGCGATCGGGTAGCGCGTGCCGCCGATGGCGACCTCGACACGCCCCTGCGCGAGCCTCGGGACGCCGTCGGCGTACCCGACGGGCACGAGGGCGAGGGTCGTCTCGGCGGTGGTCCGGTACGTGTAGTCGTACGAGACCCCGGTGTCGACGGGGACCCGCTTGGTCTTCGCCACCGAGGCGGTCAGCGTCATCACGGGCTCGAGCCCGAGGTCGGCCGCCGAGACACCGTCGGCCCCGGGGATGCCGAACAGGTTCGCACCCATCCGGACCATGTCCTTGCGGAACTCCTTGCGCTCGAGTCCGGCGAGCGAGGCGGCAACGTGCTCGGTCGGGATGTCGAGCCCGAGGTCCTCGGCCTGCTCGACCGCGGTGTCGAAGAGCGCGACGGCCGCGGCGTCCTCGTCGTCGGAGGACTCGGCGAGGTGCGTGTACGCGGCGACGACCTCGATGCGTCCGTCCCGCTGGGCGTCGCGGGCGAGGGTCACGAGTGCGGGCCAGTCGTCGGGCGTCGAGCCGTCGCGGTGCAGGCCGGAGTCGAACCCGAGGTGCACCCGGGCCGGTCGGTGGTCGACGGCGTCGATCACGCGCTGCAGCTCGGGGACGTTCGAGACGCCGAGGTCCACCGCCGAGTCGATCGCGTCGCGGAAGTCCAGCGCGGGGTCGTGCTGCCACGTGAAGAGGTGCACGTCCTCGCCGACGCCGATCGACCGCAGGCGCAGGGCCGCCGGGACGGTGAGCACGCCGATCCACCGGATGCCGGCGTCCACCGCGGCGAGCGCGATCGGCTCGAGGCCGTGCCCGTAGGCGTCGGCCTTCATGATCGCCATGAGCTCGACGGGGTCCATCCACTCGCGGACGAGGTCGAGGTTGGCGCGGTAGGCGTCGAGGTCGATCTCGGCCCGGCGCAGCGGCGCGTTCACGACGTCCTCCGTTCGACGCTGCGGCCGACCCGGGCGACCACCTCGTAGTTGATCGTGCCGGCTGCCTCGGCCCAGTCCTCGACCGCCGGGTCGCCGTTCGCCGGGTCGCCCCAGAGCACGGCCTCGTCGCCGACGCGGACGTCGGCGTCGCCGATGTCGACGTGCATGGCGTTCATCGCCACGCGACCGACCACCGGGAACGTCCGGTCGCCGATCCGCACCGAGACGTGGTTGCCGAAGGCGCGGTCGAAACCGTCGGCGTACCCGAGGCCGATCACCGCGAGCCGCGTGTCGGTCGTCGCACGCCAGGTGTACCCGTAGCTGACGCCTTCGCCCGCGCGCACCGGCACCGTCCGGAGCACCGCGGCGGTCACGCGCATCGCGGGACGCAGCCCGAGGTCGGCCGCGGTGCGGTCCGGGAACGGGCTGAGTCCGTACAGCGCGAGGCCCACCCGTGCGACGTCGTGCCGGGTCTCCGCGACGGCGATGCTCGCGGCGCTGGCGGCGAGGTGCACCATGTCGGGCACGATGCCGTTCGCGGCGAGTCCGCCGAGCGCCCGCTGGAGCGCCGCGTCCTGGTCGAGGTCGTCCGCGCGTGAGGCGTTCGACAGGTGCGACATCAGGCCCTCGACCCGCGTGCGCGAACCGCTGCGGGCCAGTCGCCCGGCCGTCTCGAAGAGCTCGGGCCACTCGGACTCGACCGCGCCGTTGCGACTCAGACCGGTGTCGACGCACACGTGCACCGCGGGGACCTCGGAGTCCGCGGCCGCAGCGAGCTGCGAGACGCTGGAGACGGCCGGCGTGATGCCGTACCGGGCGGCGCGCCGGAAGTCCTCGTCGGGGGCGTGCAGCCAGGCGAGGATCCGGACGCCCTCGTCGATGCCCGCGTGCCGGAGGGCGATCCCCTCGTCGATGTCGGCGACGCCGAGCCACTCCGCGCCGGCGTCCACGAACGCCCGCGCGGACTCCGCTGCGCCGTGGCCGTAGCCGTTGGCCTTGACGACGGCGATGACGCCGGACGGTGCCACCTGTTCGGCGACGCGACCGTAGTTGGCGATCAGCGCCTCCCGGTCGACCGTGATCCCGGTGAACGCGCTCACGCGGACTCCCCTGTTCCTTCGAGGACCACGAACGCCGTCGCGATCCCACCGTCGTGCGAGAGCGAGAGGTGGACCGAGCCGACCCTGCGCCGGTCCGCGACCCGCTGTGCGTCCTGGTGCAGCGTCAGCGACGGGTTCCGCTGGTCGTCGGAGACGACCTCGAGGTCCTGCCAGCTCAGTCCCGCACTCGACCCGAACGCCTTGATCACGGCTTCCTTCGCCGCGAACCGGGCCGCCAGCGACGCGATCGGCCGCGGTTCCCCGTCGCGCACGAGCTCCGACGGGGTGAAGAGCCGCGTGCGCATCGCGGGCGTGCGGTCGAGCACCCGCTCGAACCGTTCCAGGTCGACCACGTCGACCCCGATGCCGATGATCATCGCGCGACTACTCGACGGTGACCGACTTCGCCAGGTTGCGGGGCTGGTCGACGTCGAGTCCCTTGGCCGCGGCGAGCTCCATGCCGAACATGTGCAGCGGCGCGACGGCGAGCAGCGGCTCGAACAGCGGCGTCGCGAGCGGGATCCGCAGGACCTCGTCAGCGAAGGGCAGTACGGCGGCGTCGCCCTCTTCGGCGATCGCGATCACCCGGGCGCCGCGAGCGCGGATCTCCTGGATGTTCGAGACGACCTTGGGGTGCAGCGACCGCGGGTCGCGCGGCGACGGCACGATGACGAAGACGATCTGGCCCGGCTCGATGAGGGCGATCGGGCCGTGCTTCAGCTCGCCGGCGGCGAAGCCCTCGGCGTGGATGTACGCGAGCTCCTTGAGCTTCAGCGCACCCTCGAGCGCGATCGGGTACCCGACGTGGCGCCCGAGGAAGAGGACGCTGCGGGTGTCGGCCATCCATCGGGCGAGGTCCTTGATGCCGGACGCGTCGTCGATGGTCTGCTGCAGCTTCGGGGCGAGCCCCTCGAGCTCGGCGACCTGCTCGGCGATCTGCTCGGCCGTCAGGGTGCCGCGCAGCGTGGCGAGGTGCAGCCCGAGCAGGTACAGCGCGACGCCCTGGGCGATGAACGCCTTCGTCGACGCGACGGCGACCTCGGGACCGGCGTGCGTGTAGATCACGGCGTCGGACTCGCGCGGGATGGTCGCGCCCTGGGTGTTGCAGATCGACAGGACCTGGGCGCCCTGCTCACGCGCGTACTTGACGGCCATGAGCGTGTCCATGGTCTCGCCGGACTGGCTGATCGAGACGACCAGGGTGCGGTCGTCGAGCACCGGGTCGCGGTAGCGGAACTCGTGCGCGAGCTCGACCTCGACCGGGACGCGGGCCCACTGCTCGATCGCGTACTTGCCGAGGATGCCGGCGTAGGCCGCGGTCCCGCAGGCGATGACGATGACCCGGTCGACCTGCGCGAGGCGGTCGGCGATCGGGTCGAGGTCGGTCAGCGTCACGGCACCGTCGTGCACCCGGCCGAGGATCGTCTTCGCGACGGCCTCGGGCTCCTCGCTGATCTCCTTCGCCATGAACGAGGTCCAGCCGCCCTTGTCGGCCGCCGAGGCGTCCCAGTTCACCTCGAACTCGCTCGGCGTCGCCGGGGTGCCGTCGAAGTGGATGACGTCGACGCCGTCGGGACGGATCGTGGCGATCTCGTCCTGCCCGATCGCGAGGGCGCGCTGCGTGTAGGCGACGAACGCCGCGACGTCGGAGCCCATGAAGTTCTCGCCGTCGCCGAGGCCGACCACGAGCGGGGAGTTCCGCCGGGCGCCGACGACGACACCGGGCTGGTCGGCGTGCACGACGAGGAGCGTGAAGGCGCCCTCGAGCCGCTGCACGGCCTGCTGCATGGCGGTGGTCAGGTCGCCGGTCTCACGGAAGGAGCGGGCGACGAGGTGCGCCGCGACCTCGGAGTCGGTCTCGCTGAGGAACGTGACGCCCTCGGCCTGGAGCTCGGCGCGGAGCTCGGAGAAGTTCTCGATGATGCCGTTGTGGATGAGGGCGAGCTTGCCGCCGTCGGCCAGGTGCGGGTGCGCGTTGCCGTCGGTCGGGCCACCGTGCGTCGCCCAGCGGGTGTGGCCGATGCCGGTCCCGCCGTCCGCGATCGGGTGCGACGCGAGCTCGTCCACGAGGGCCTGGAGCTTGCCCGCCTTCTTCGCGGACGCGAGCTCGTGCGACCCGTCCACGACGGCGATGCCCGCCGAGTCGTAGCCGCGGTACTCGAGCCGACGGAGACCACCGAGGAGGACGTCCTGGCTGCTGTTGCTGCCGACGTAGCCGACGATTCCACACATGGGGACGATCCTACGGTCTGCCTGAGCGACGACCCTGCGAAGGAGCAGGGCTGGGGATAACGTTTGGGACATGGGACGCTTCGACGACATCGCGATCACGACTCTCCACGGCGAGGACACCACGTTCGGTGCCTTCGCTGACAAGGCGGTGCTGGTCGTGAACGTCGCGTCCCGGTGCGGTCTCGCGCCGCAGTACGAGCAGCTCGAGGCACTCCAGAAGGAGTACGGTCCCCGCGGCTTCACCGTCCTCGGCTTCCCGAGCAACCAGTTCCTGCAGGAGCTCGGCACGTCCGAGGCCATCGACGAGTACTGCTCCACCACGTGGGGCGTCACCTTCCCGATGTCCGAGAAGGTCAAGGTGAACGGCAAGAACGCCCACCCGCTCTACCAGGCCCTCAAGGAGACCCCGGACGCCGACGGCAAGGCCGGCCGGGTGTCGTGGAACTTCGAGAAGTTCCTGGTCGCCCCGGACGGCACCGTCACGCGCTTCCGTCCCACCACGAAGCCGGACGCCCCCGAGGTCGTCGCCGCCATCGAGGCGGCCCTCCCCGCCTGACGGGTCGCGTCCCACGGACGCACACCGGACGTCGGACGGGAGGCGCGGATCACGTGAGCCGGTCGGCACACGTGATCCGCGCCTCCCGTCTGTACGCTCGTCCCCATGCCGATCACGGAAACCACCGTCGCGCACCCGACCCCCTTCGTGGAGATCCCGCGGCGCGAGTGGTCGCAGCTCGCACCGAGGGAGCACCTCTCCCTCACCGAGACCGAGATCGTGCAGCTGCGCGGCCTCGGTGACCGCCTCGACATGCAGGAGGTGCAGGAGGTCTACCTCCCGCTCTCCCGCCTGCTGACCCTGTACGCGGCCGGAGCCCGGGACCTGCACGCGTCGACGTCGGCGTTCCTGGGCGACCGCGCCGGGCGGACCCCGTTCGTGATCGGCGTCGCCGGCTCGGTGGCCGTGGGGAAGTCCACCGTCGCCCGCCTGCTCCGCGAGCTGACGAAGCGCTGGCCGGACACCCCCCGCGTCGAGCTCGTCACGACCGACGGCTTCCTGTACCCGAACGCCGAGCTCGAGCGGCGCGGCATCATGGACCGCAAGGGCTTCCCGGAGTCCTACGACCGCCGCGCCCTGCTGCGCTTCGTCAGCCAGGTGAAGAGCGGCGCCGCTGAGGTCCGCGCGCCGTACTACTCGCACCTCGTGTACGACATCGTGCCGGACGCCGAGATCGTCGTGCGACAGCCGGACATCCTCATCGTCGAGGGCCTCAACGTGCTCGCGCCGCCGGTGCACGGGCGGCTGGCGTTGTCCGACCTGTTCGACTTCACGATCTACGTCGACGCGAAGACCAAGGACATCGAGGCCTGGTACGTCGACCGGTTCCTCGCCCTGCAGGAAGAGGCCTTCGCGAGTCCAGACTCGTTCTTCCACCGGTTCGCCTCGCTCTCGCGCGAGGACGCGGTGCGGACGGCGACCGAGGTGTGGCGGGCGATCAACGAGCCGAACCTCGTCGAGAACGTCTTGCCGACGCGCTCCCGGGCGACCCTCGTGCTGAAGAAGGCGGCCGACCACAAGGTGAGTTCGGTGCTCCTCCGTAAGATCTGACGCGCGGGGGCGGCCGGGCGCGGCGCCGGGCGCGGCGCCGGGC
>NZ_JBFPFM010000014.1:0-69315 GCF_047977705.1 Curtobacterium sp. LFS084 | reverse complement strand
CCCCCCGGGGGGGTCGTCCCCCCCGGGCCCCCCGCGGGGCACCCCGCCCCCGCCCCGGTGGGGGCCCCCCCCCCCCCGGGGGGGGGGGGGGGGGTGCCGGTGCCCCGCCCCCCGCGCCTCCAGTGCGTCAGCCGACGCGACGCGTCAGCCCTCGATGCGGTAGCCGAGCCCGCGGACCGTCACCAGGATCTCCGGGGCGCTCGGGACGCGCTCGATCTTCGACCGGATGCGCTTGATGTGCACGTCGAGGGTCTTGGTGTCCCCGAAGTAGTCCGACCCCCACACCCGGTCGATGAGCTGCCCGCGGGTGAGCACGCGCCCGGCATTGCGGAGGAGCAGCTCGAGGAGCTCGAACTCCTTGAGCGGCATCGGCGTCTCCGAGCCGTCCACCGCCACGGTGTGTCGTTCGACGTCCATCCGGATGCCCCCGACCTGCAGGATGCCGCTGTCCGCCGGGTCGTCCTCGGTGCGGCGCCGCAGCACGGCACGGATGCGGGCGAGGAGCTCGCGGGTCGAGTACGGCTTCGTCACGTAGTCGTCGGCGCCGAGCTCCAGCCCGACGACGATGTCCACCTCGGAGTCCTTCGCGGTGAGCATGATGATGGGGATGTTCGACCGGGTCCGGATCTGGCGGCAGACCTCGGTGCCGGACAGCCCCGGCAGCATCAGGTCGAGCAGCACCAGGTCGGGGTTCTCCGCGTCGAACTTCGACAGCGCGGTCACGCCGTCCGCAGCGACGGAGGTGTCGTACCCCTCGCGCTGCAGCAGGAACTCCAGGGGCTCGCTCAGGGCCGGCTCGTCGTCGACGATGAGGATCTTGGTCACGATGGCTGCTCTTCCAGTTGCTCTTCGAGTGCTGTGGTCAGTTCGGGGTCCGCCTCGGGCAGGCGGATGGTGAAGGTCGAGCCCTTGCCGGGCTGCGACCAGACGCGCACGTCCCCGCCGTGGTTGCCGACGACATGCTTCACGATGGCGAGGCCGAGCCCCGTGCCGCCCGTGGCACGGGAGCGGGCGGGGTCGACCCGGTAGAACCGCTCGAACACCCGGTCGAGGTCCGCCTCGGGGATGCCGACGCCCTGGTCGGTGACCGCGATCTCGACGAACCCCTTGGTCGACCGGACGCCGACGCCGACGCGGGTGTGGTCCGGCGAGTACTTGACCGCGTTGGCGATGAGGTTCGACACCGCGATCTGCAGCAGGGCGGGGTCGCCCATCACGCGCAGCTTCGACTTCTTCGCCCGGACGAGTTCGATGTCCCGTGCGCGGGCGACGATCTCGTTGGCGTCGACCGCGGCCTGCACGATGCGGTCGATCGACGTCTCCTCGCTGTTCTCGAGCGTGTCGACGGACTGCAGCCGCGAGAGTTCGATGATGTCCTTCGTGAGGGCTGCCAGCCGTTCCGACTCGGTGACGAGCTGCGCGGCGAACTTCCGGACGTGCTGCGGTTCGTCGGCCGCGGCGACGAGGGTCTCGGAGAGCAGCCCGATCGCGCCGATCGGGGTCTTCAGCTCGTGCGAGATGTTCGCGACGAAGTCCCGCCGGACCTCGTCGATGCGGCGGGTCTCGGTGAGGTCGTCGGCGGTGACGAGCACGTAGCGGTTGCCGAGCTGCGCCGCGCGGAAGCTGAGGTAGCCGATCTGGTCGCTGTTCCGACGCGGGAGCTCGAGGTCCTCGGCGCTCATCTCACCGCTCCGGCGCACCCGGTCGACGAGGTCGACGAGTTCCCGGTGCACGAGCTTGCGCCGCACGACCAGCCCGACCGTGAGCGCCTGCGGCGACGCCGCGACGACCGTGTTCGAGGGGTCGACCACCACGGCCGGGTTGTGCATCGTGGCGATGACCGCGGCGACGCCGTCGGGCAGGGTGCGTTCCGCCACGTCGGCAGCACGAGCCGTGCGCTCGGCGGTGATGATCAGCACCACGACGCCCGCTCCGAAGACCCCGCCGAGGAGCATCGACAGTGGCACCAGCCACGCGTTGTCCATGCCGTCAGTGTAGGGATGGTCACACGCGGTTCCGACCCCGTTCACCCGCGTCCGGCGTGGTTCCCGGTCCGGATCGCGAAGCGTTCAGCCGGACGTCACCGTTCGTTCACCTGACCTGACGACACTCGACCGGTACGCAGAGAGAGGTACTCCCCCATGCGCGAAGTCTTCCAGCAGGAACTCCAGGACGTCCAGGAGCGACTGACCGAGATCGCCGGGCTCGTCGAGTCCGCCATCACCCGAGCCACGCAGTCGTTCAGCGAGTCCGACGTGGCCCTCGCCGAGGAGGTGATCGCCGACGACGCCAAGATCGACGAGGCGGCGAACAGCCTCGACGAGATCGCGATCGACATCCTCGCCCGTCAGGCCCCCGTCGCCCGTGACCTGCGCGTCGTCGTCACCGCCCTCCGCGTCAGCTCGTCGCTCGAGCGCATGGGCGACATGGCCGAGCACATCGCCCAGCTCACCCGCCAGCGCTTCCCCGAGAAGGTCGTCCCGAAGGGCCTCCGCGGCACCTTCAAGAAGATGGGCCAGCTCGACGTCGCGATGGCGCAGAAGCTCACGCGCCTGCTCGCCACCGAGGACATCGCCCTCGCCGGGGAGATCCGCGACGAGGACGACGCCATCGACGAGCTGCACGCGAGCGTGTTCGACTTCGTGCTCGGCGAGACCTGGAAGGGCGCGCCGATCGACACGGTCGACGCCACCCTCGCCTCGCGCTACCACGAGCGGTTCGCCGACCACGCGGTGTCGATCGCCAAGAAGGTCGAGTACCTGGCGACGGGTGACTGGGCCGGCGCGTCCTCGGTGACGGTGTCGCCCGCCTGACCCGACGCTGCGGCGTCACCGAGCCGGACGGACCACACGGTCCGCCCGGCTCGCTGCGTTCCGCCGGCTCGCCGCGTTCCGCCGGCCCGATGCGTTCCGCTCGCTCGCTGCGTTCTGCGAGGATCGAGGCATGGCACAGGTCGCGATCGTCGTCAACGGGATGCCCGGTTCGGGCAAGAGCACGATCGGGGCGGCGCTGGCCGAGGTGCTCGGCTGCCCGTTCCTGTCGAAGGACCGGATCAAGGAGCCCCTCGCCGACCTCGTCGGCCCGATGATCGCCTCGCGTCCGCTCGGCGGCATCGCGATGGACACGATGTGGTCGATGGCGGACGCGGTCGAGAACGGGGTCGTCCTCGACGCCGTCTGGCTGCCCTCGCGTGACCGTGCCCTCCTGGAGGCGCGGCTCGCCTCCGCCGGGTCACCGCGCGCCGTCGAGGTGTGGTGCGACACCGACCGCGCCACCGCCGAGGAGCGGCTGCGGGACCGCTACGACCCGGGCACCGTGCCGGTGCGCCACGAGGTGCACGGTGACCTCGCCGGCGTGCTCGCGTTCTGGGACGAGCACGGCGCCACGGCCGGGCCGGTCGGGCTGCCCGGCGTCCCCGTGGTCCGCGTGGACACGACGAAGCCGTACGACGTCGGCGCACTGGTGCAGGAGATCGCGTCGCACTTCGTGTGAGCGGACGAGACGACGAACGCCCCGCCTGGTGACCAGGCGGGGCGTTCGGACGCACTGCTACTTCTTGGCGCCCTGGGCGGCCACGGCCGCAGCACCCGCCGCGGCGGCCTCGGGGTCGAGGTAGTACGCCGGCTTCGTCGGACGGAAGTCGTCGTCGAGCTCGTACACGAGCGGGATGCCCGTCGGGATGTTGAGGCCCGCGATGTCCTCGTCGGAGATGCCGTCGAGGTGCTTCACGAGCGCGCGGAGCGAGTTGCCGTGCGCCGTGACGAGGACGGTGCCGCCGTCGGCGAGGTCCTTCGTGATGTCCGACTCCCAGTAGGGCAGCAGGCGCTCGATCACGAGCTTCAGCGACTCGGTGCGGGGCAGCTGGTCGCCGAGGTCGGCGTAGCGGCGGTCCCCGAACTGCGACCACTCGGCGTCGTCGGCGATGGGGGGCGGCGGCACGTCGAACGAGCGGCGCCACTCCATGAACTGCTGCTCGCCGTACTGCTCGAGCGTCTGGGCCTTGTCCTTGCCCTGCAGGTCGCCGTAGTGGCGCTCGTTGAGGCGCCAGTCGCGCTTCACGGGCAGCCACGCCAGGTCGGCCTGGAGCAGCGCGATGTCCGCCGTCTGGATCGCACGGGTGAGGAGCGAGGTGTACAGGACGTCGGGGACGATGCCGGACTCGGCGATGAGGTCGCCGGCGCGCTTCGCCTCCTTCTCGCCCAGCTCGCTGAGCCGGACGTCGACCCAACCGGTGAACAGGTTCTTCTGGTTCCAGTCACTGTTGCCGTGACGGAGCAGGACGAGCGTGGAGGTCATGCCCCGAGTCTACCGAGCGCCGTGCGCCCGTTCCGCGGCCCCGTACCCTGGTGGGCATGCCCATCGGGAACGTGACGCGCGGGACGACCGGGTACAACCGGCTCCGCCGCGTCGACCGGTGGATCGCCACGCTGCCGGCCCTCCGCCGGAGCACGGACCCGCTCGTCGCGGACGTCGGGTACGGGGCGTCGCCGACGACGACCCTCGAGCTCCGGGACCGCCTGGCCGCCGTCCGCCCCGACGTCGAGGTCACCGGCATCGAGATCGAACCGGCCCGGGTCGCGCTCGCGAACGCCGGCACCCGGGACGGCGTGACGTTCCGGCTCGGCGGCTTCGAGACGCCGACACCCGGGGGCCGCCGCCCCGCCGTGATCCGGGCCTTCAACGTGCTGCGGCAGTACGACGAGTCCCAGGTCGAGGCGTCCTGGCGGATCATGCAGGACCGGCTGCAGCCCGGCGGCGCACTCGTCGAGGGGACCTGCAACGAGGTCGGACGGGTGGCGTCCTGGGTGACGCTCGACGACGTCGCGCCGCAGACCTTCACGGTGTCGCTCCGCCTCGCCGGACTCGACGTGCCCTCGGTCGTGGCCGAGCGGCTGCCGAAGGCCCTCATCCACCGGAACGTGCCGGGTGAGCGGGTGCACGCGTTCGTCGGCGACCTCGACCTGGCGTGGGCGGTCGCCGCACCGCTCGGCACGTACGGCCCCCGGCAGCGGTGGATCGCGACCGTCCGGGGCATGCGGGACCGGGGGTGGCCGGTGCTGCACGGGGTGACGCGGTGGCGACTCGGGGAGCTCAGCGTGCCCTGGGCCGCGGTGGCCCCGGCCTGACCGCCCGGCGCAGCCGCGGCCGCGGCCGATGCCCGCGCCCCCGAGACTCGGCCGGGCGGACAGTTTCGCGGCCCAGGCCGCGCGAACGTGTCCGCGGAGCCGAGACTCGGCGCGGCCCGCCGCGATCCGCGAGCCGCGGCTAGGAGCGGCGGACGGCGCCGAGCCGGGGCAGCCGCGGCACGTCCGCGGTGGCGCCGGCGCCCGGGGGCACGATGACCTCCTGCGTCGCGGCCACGACCACGTCGTCGGCGGTGAGCGTCAGCGTGGCCGCCGGGTCGAGGGAGCGCTTCACGACCGCGAGCGCGATCGGCCCCAGCTCGTGGTGGATGCCCGACGCGCTCACGCGCCCGACCTCCTTCTCGCTGGCGACGACCGGCGTCCCCGGAGCCGGCAGCACGCCGTCGGACCCGTCGAGGTGCAGCATCACGACCCGGCGCGGCGGGTGGCCGAGGTTGTGGACCTTGGCGACGGTCTCCTGCCCCCGGTAGCAGCCCTTCGACAGGTGCACGGCGGAGCGGAGCCAGTCGAGCTCGTGCGGGATCGTGCGCTCGTCGACGTCGGCGAGCGAGGGGCGCCAGGCGGCGATCCGCAGGGCCTCGTACGCGAGGAGCCCCGCGACGGGTCCGTCGGACGCGGCGATCCGGTCGGCGGTGCCGGGGGTGACCACGGCGATGCGGAGGGTCCAGTCGGAGGCGGGGTGCGCCTCCTGGACGGCGTAGCCCCACCCGCCGGGCGTGACCGACGCCCACGGGTCGACCCACTCGACGAGCGGGGTCTCGGGCAGCTCGGTCGGGGCGAACGGCGCGGTGTCGCCGAACCACCCGATCGTCGCGAACTCGGCGGAGCGGTCGGCGACCTCGACGCGCAGCATGAACCGCATCGAGTCGAGCCAGGCGGCGAGCGGCCGAGCGTCTGCGGGCTCGGTCAGCAGCCACGCCACCGAGCCGTCGTCGACGACGCGTGCCGCGTGCTCGACGCGACCGGACTGGTCGAGGACGAGCGTCTCGGTGCTCGCCCCGACGGACAGGCCGGTCAGCAGCTGCGACGTGATCGAGTTGAGCCACGACAGGCGGTCCGGACCGGTCACGGTCACCACGCCGAGGCCGAGCTCGACGACGGCGCGACCACGGGCCAGCAACCGCTGCTCGCCGAGCGGGTTGCCGAAGTGCGCGGCGGGGCCCGCGTCCGTCGCCACGAAGCCGGCGCGACCGGCGAAGGCGGACATCAGTCGACCTTCGCGAGCTGCCCCGATGCGTGCGAGGTCAGCTCCTTGCCGAGCGCGGCGATGTCCCACGCCCAGAAGAGCTTGCCCTCGACCAGACCGTAGAGCCGGGTCGCCGCGGAGTAGTCCTTGGCGTTCGGCGAGCGCATCACGGCGTCGGTGGCGAGGTCGATCCGGCCCTTGCGGACCCGTCCGACGTAGAGCTCGTTGACGCCGGTGGGGTGGATGATCGCCGCCTCGACGTCGAACCCGTCGGTGGTGTTCCGCAGTGCCTCGACGCTCTCGACGGTGCCGAACGGCGTCGGCCCCTCGCCGAGGAGCATCGCCGGGCCGCGGTCACCGGGCTCGGACGGACGGTCGATCCGCCAGTAGCCCATCTCGGCCGCGAGCGGGGTGTGCTCGTCGTCGAGCAGCCACGTCGTCGACGAGTAGTTGAGGTACGGCAGTCCGTCGTGGCTGAAGCTCACGCGCTGGCCGAACTCGTACTTCCGGGGCTCGGCTTCGTCGCCGACCGGGTACTCGACCACGCCGGTGCCCTCCCAGACGCCGACGAGCCACGACAGCGGGACGAGTTCGGGCGCGAGACCTTCGGGCAGTTCGATCAACGCTGACCCTTGAACAGCTTCACGACGACGGTCACCGAGACGAACGCGATCGCGAGCGACGCGAGGCCGAGCAGGCCCACGTAGAAGAGCTCGAGCGCAAGCAGCGAATCCATGCCCCGAGTCTACGCGGCACGCCTGACGACGCCAGCCGTCGGGCGGCGGGTCACCGGGTCAGCAGCAGGACCGCGGTGACGAGCACGACGACGAAGGCCCCCGACGACGCGATGCTGATCCGCTCGACCAGCCCGTCCTTCGTCGCGGTGATGAGCTGCAGCACGAAGCTGACCAGCACGCACAGCACGAACACGAGGAGCAGCCAGGCGAACGAGTCCTTCTCGGTCAGCGTGAGCACGAGCACGGCCCCGACGATCGCGAGCAGCCAGACCGGCAGGACGGACGTCAGCCGGAGGCGGCGCTGGTCGGTGGGCTGCACGGGCTCGGTCACGCGCCCCATCATGACAGGACCGCCGCGGGAACGCCCGTCCCGACCGTCCGGCCGGGAAGGGGGCTTCCCGAGCATCACTAGGATGTGTGCACGACTCCCCCACGCCCTGGAGGTCCTGTGGCCCAGCTCCTGGTACTCACCTCAGCCGCGCCCGGCGACGTCCTGCCGAGCCTCGGTCTGCTGAGCCACCGGATCCGCCACGTCCCCGCCGAGGCCGCCCAGCTCGTCAACGCCCCGCAGAGCGACCTCATGTTCGTGGACGCCCGGACGGACCTGGCGAGCGCCAAGGCCCTCTGCAAGATCCTCGCGACGAGCGGCTCGACCACGCCGATCATCCTGGTCGTCACCGAAGGTGGCCTGACCGCGGTCAACAGCGAGTGGAACGTCGACGACGTCGTGCTCGAGACCGCGGGCCCCGCCGAGGTCGACGCCCGCATCCGCCTGACCGCCGGTCGCGCCTCGAAGAACCAGACCGGGTCGAAGATCCAGGCGTCCGGTGTCGTCATCGACGAGGCGAGCTACTCGGCCAAGGTGCGCGGCCGGCCGCTCGACCTGACGTTCAAGGAGTTCGAGCTCCTGCGCTTCTTCGCCACGCACCCGTCGCGGGTGTTCACCCGCGAGCAGCTCCTCAGCGAGGTGTGGGGGTACGACTACTTCGGCGGCACCCGCACGGTCGACGTGCACGTGCGACGGCTCCGCGCGAAGCTCGGGGACCTCGAGTCCCTGATCGGCACGGTGCGCAACGTCGGCTACCGCTTCAACGTCTACGACGACGAGGCCGACCGGCTCGCGGGCCAGTAGTGGTCGACCTCTCGCGCTTCGCCGTCCCGGGTGAGGCACCGCCGTTCTCCGACCAGACCCTGGTCGACGTGCGCGCCGGTCGCGCGAGCGTGCTCGGCGACGAGCGCGGGGTCGCCGTGGTGCGCGACGGCGAGCTGGAGCTCGTGGTCGCCCAGGAGGCGCGGGGGCACGGCCTCGGGACCGCCCTCGCCCGGCAGGCGCTCACCCCGGGCGGCGGGGCCGCGGCGCCCCGGCTCGCGTGGGCACACGGGGACCACCCCGCCGCGCGGGCGCTCGCGTCGCGGTTCGGCTGGACGGCGGTCCGGACGCTCCTGCAGCTCCGGGCACCGATCGCGTCGGTCGCCCCGGACCCGGCGGTGCCCGACGGCTACACCCTGTCGGCGTTCCGCGCGGGCGACCCGGGTGACGAGGCCGACTGGCTCGCGCTCAACGCCGCCGCGTTCGCCCACCACCCGGAACAGGGCCGGATGACGCTCGAGGACCTGCGCGCCCGCGAGGCGGACGACTGGTTCTCGGGCGACGACCTGCTCCTGCTCCGCGACGACTCCGGCGCCCTGGCGGGGTCGTGCTGGCTCAAGGTCGAGGACGGCATCGGTGAGTTCTACGCCGTCGCCGTCCGGCCCGACCTGCAGGGACAGCGGCTCGGCGGCGTCCTGATGCGCGCCGGGACCGCTCGTCTGACCGGTCGTGGGCTCACCGCCGCCGCGCTCTACGTCGAGGGCGACAACGAACCAGCGCTCGCGCTCTACCGGCGGTCCGGGTTCACGCAGCACGCGATCGACGTGCAGTACGCCGCGGGCTGAGTCCGAGCGCGCACCACGTCGTTCACCGCGGGTTTCCACAGCGTCCACGTGGGGCCCTCCCGGCGCAGGGGTCGGGTGGCAGGATGTGGGCATGGACACCGAACCGCAGCTCGACGGCGACTCCGTCGCACCGGACCTCGACGACTTCGACGAGGTCGTCGAGATCGAGCACGAGTCGCTGCCCACCGACCGCTACTTCGACCGCGAGCTCAGCTGGCTCCGGTTCAACCAGCGGGTCCTCGAACTCGGTGAGGACCGCACGCAGCCGCTGCTCGAGCGCGCGAACTTCCTGGCGATCTTCGCGTCGAACCTCGACGAGTTCTTCATGGTCCGGGTCGCCGGCCTGAAGCGCCGCATCGACACCGGCATCGCCGTCCCGACCAACGTCGGCCGGGCACCGAGCGACGTCCTGCGCGACATCGCGACGAAGGCGCACGAGCTGCAGGACCGTCACGCGCAGGCGTTCATCGGGTCCCTCAAGCCGGACCTCGACGCCGCGGGCATCCACGTCGAGCACTGGTCCGACCTCGACGAGGCCGACCGGCTCCGGATGCGCGAGTACTTCAACGAGCAGATCTTCCCGGTGCTCATGCCGCTCGCGGTGGACCCGGCGCACCCCTTCCCCTACATCTCCGGGCTGTCGCTCAACCTCGCGGTCCGCGTGCGGAACCCGAAGTCGCAGCGGCAGGAGTTCGCCCGCCTCAAGGTGCCGCAGAACTTCTCGCGGTTCATCAAGCTGCCGGACGACGACTCGGGACTGCTGCGGTTCATCCCGCTCGAGGACCTCATCGCGAACCACCTCGACGACCTCTTCCCCGGGATGGAGGTGCTCGAGCACCACGTGTTCCGGGTCACCCGCAACGAGGACGTCGAGATCGAGGAGGACGAGGCCGAGAACCTCATCCAGGCCCTCGAGCGCGAGCTGCTCCGTCGTCGGTTCGGACCGCCCATCCGCCTCGAGATCACCGAGGACATGGACCCGGTGACGCTCGACCTGCTCGTGCGCGAACTCGACATCACCGAACAAGAGGTCTTCCGCCTCCCCTCGCCGCTCGATCTCGGCGGGCTGTTCGAGATCGCGAAGATCGCCCGTCCGGACCTGCACTACCCGAAGCACGTGCCGACGACCCCGGTGCAGTTCCAGCCGGGCGAACCGAACACGAAGCCGGACCTCTTCCGCGCCATCGCGGCGAAGGACGTGCTCGTGCACCACCCGTACGAGTCCTTCGCGACGAGCGTGCAGGCGTTCCTCGAGCAGGCCGCGGCCGACCCGAACGTCCTCGCGATCAAGCAGACGCTGTACCGCACCTCCGGCGACAGCCCCATCGTGGAAGCGCTCATCGACGCGGCCGCCGCGGGCAAGCAGGTGCTCGCCCTCGTCGAGATCAAGGCGCGCTTCGACGAGCAGAACAACATCACGTGGGCCCGCAAGCTCGAGAAGGCCGGCGTGCACGTCGTGTACGGCCTGGTCGGGCTGAAGACGCACTCGAAGCTCGTGCTCGTCATCCGGCAGGAGGGCGGCACGCTCAAGCACTACAGCCACATCGGGACGGGCAACTACAACCCGAAGACCTCGCGCATCTACGAGGACATGGGGCTGTTCACGTCGGACGACGTCGTGGGCAAGGACCTGACGCGCCTGTTCAACGAGCTGTCGGGCTACGCGATCGAGAAGAAGTTCAAGCGCCTGCTCGTCGCGCCGCTGCACCTGCGGAAGGGGCTGCTCAAGCGCATCCAGACCGAGGCGGACAACGCTCGGGCCGGCAAGCCCTCCGGGATCCGGATCAAGGTCAACTCGATGGTCGACGAGCAGATCATCGACGCGCTGTACCTGGCCAGCCAGGCCGGCGTGCCGGTGGACGTCTGGGTGCGCGGCATCTGCTCGCTCAAGCCCGGCATGGAAGGCGTCAGCGACACCATCCGGGTGCGCAGCGTCGTCGGTCGGTACCTCGAGCACTCGCGGGCGTTCGCGTTCCACAACGGCGGCGACCCGGCCGTGCTCATCGGCTCGGCGGACATGATGCACCGCAACCTCGACCGCCGCGTCGAGGCCCTCGTGCGGCTGTCGGACCCGGCGCACGTGAACGAGGTCCACGAGATGTTCGACCTCGCGATGGCGGACACGACGAGCTCGTGGCACCTCGAGTCGGACGGCGAGTGGACGCGCCACTCGACGGACGACGACGGCCGACCGCTCGACGACGTGCAGAATGTCCTCATGCGGAAGATCTCGGCGCGGAAGCGCTCCACTCGGTGAGCGGCGGCTCCCAAGGGCCGGTCGTCGCTGCGGGTGCCGTCGTCTGGCGCGAGCAGGACGGCATCCCGCTCGTGCTGCTCATCCACCGTGACCACCACAAGGACGTCTCGTTCCCCAAGGGCAAGGTCGACCCGGGTGAGAGCGTCCCGACGACCGCCGTGCGCGAGATCGTCGAGGAGACCGGGTACCGCGTGCACCTCGGTGCACCCCTGGGCACGGCCGAGTACGTGCTGCCGAGCGGCCGCGACAAGGTCGTGCACTACTGGTCCGCCCGGGTGCCCTCCAAGGAGTACGAGCGCGCCGGCAGGTTCCACCCGAACGACGAGGTCGCCGCGATCGAGTGGGTCACCCTCGACGACGCCCGCCACCGGCTGACCTACGACCGTGACGTCGCCATCCTCGACCGGTTCGCGGACCGCGTCGCCGCGGGGCACCACCGCACCTTCGCACTCATCGCCCTGCGGCACGCCAAGACGGTGCCCGGCTCGGACTGGAACGGCCCGGACGCCACCCGTCCGCTGCTGCCCGTCGGCAGGTCGCAGGCGAAGTCGGTCGCGTCGCCGGTGGCCGCGTTCGGTCCGAAGAAGATCGTCAGCAGCACCGCCGCCCGGTGCCTCGCGACGGTCGAACCGCTCTCCGACCGCACGCACCTCGGGGTGTCGAGCACGCCGGACATCAGCCAGGACGCACACGACCACGGTGCGGCCAACGTCAAGGGCGTCGTGCAGAAGCGGCTCGACAAGGCGAAGACCACCGTCCTGTGCTCGCACGGTCCCGTGCTGCCCGACATCATCGCCCGCATCGCGACCGCGACGGCCGACGACAGCGGCCGCTTCGACCTCCGCCGGGCCGCCATGCTCTCGGTGGGCGACTTCTCGGTGATGCACATCGCCGACGGCACGCTCGTGGCCGTCGAGACGCACCGCAACCCCGTCCCCGCGTAGGCCGGACGCCGGGGCCGAGCCGCGCCTCCCGGCTCCTGGGGTGCATGCGCATGCATGCGCCCGTTCTCGGCGCGCCGTTCCCGATCCTGCACCCGCCACGGGCTCGGCGCACGTCGCCCCGTCCGGGACAACCCCTCGTTCACCTCCCGTTCACCAGGGCGGGTGATCCCCGTCACCTCGTGTCCCTACAGTCGCTCCCGGGTCAGCACCGGCCCACGGGACCAGCAGCGGTCCCACCTGCACTGACATTCCCGAAGGGACCCCTGTGAACATCAAGCGAATCGGTACGGTCGCGGCAATCGCGATCGCCGGCGCGGTCGTGCTCTCCTCGTGCGCGGCGAACGAGGGCGCGAGCACCAGCCCGTCCTCCAGCTCCAGCTCCGGCACCGACTACTCGAAGCTCTCGGGCACGCTGACGGGCTCGGGCTCGTCCGCACAGCAGACCGCGCAGGCCACCTGGACCGCCGGCTTCCAGAACGTCGCCTCGGGCGTCACGGTCAACTACTCGCCCGACGGTTCGGGCGCCGGCCGCAAGAACTTCATCTCGGGTGCCGCGGACTTCGCCGGCTCCGACGCCGCGCTGAGCGACGAGGAGCTCTCGGGCTCGTTCGCCGCCTGCGCCGCGGACTCGAAGGCCATCGACATCCCGGTCTACATCTCCCCGATCGCGATCGCCTACAAGGTCGACGGCGTCAAGGACCTCACGCTCGACGCGAAGACCATCGCGGGCATCTTCTCCGGCAAGATCACGAAGTGGAACGACTCTGAGATCACCGCGCTCAACAAGGACGCGACGCTCCCGGACGCGAACATCACCGTCGTGCACCGCTCGGACGACTCGGGCACCACCGAGAACTTCTCGGAGTACCTCGACGCGAACGCGAAGGACGTCTGGGGTAAGGACCCGAGCCAGACCTTCCCGTACCAGGTCGGTGACGCCGCCGCGAAGACCTCGGGTGTCGCCTCCTCGATGGCCAGCGCCTCGAACGCCATCACCTACATCGACGACTCCGGCGCCGGTGACCTCGACAAGGCCAAGCTCATGGTCGGCGACAAGGCCACCACGATCTCGGCCGAGGGTGCTGCCACCGTCGTCGCCGACTCGAAGACCGTCGAGGGCCGCGCGGACAACGACCTCGCGATCGACATCAACCGCACCGACACCGCCGACAACGCGTGGCCGCTCGTGCTCGTCTCCTACGCCATCGCGTGCCAGGAGTACAAGGACTCGGCGAAGGGTGAGCTCGTGAAGGGCTACCTCGACTACGTCGTCTCGAAGGACGCGCAGGACGCCGCCGCGAAGGAGGCCAAGTCGGCCGCCCTCTCGACCGACCTGTCGGAGAAGGCCGCCAAGGCCGTCGCCTCCATCAAGTAAGGCACCCTGAGCGCCCGGACGCCGGTCCCACCCACTCGACCGGCGTCCGGGCACTCGCCCGTCCACTCGGGGAACCGAGCGCGACACCGCAGCACCGGACACCCGACCTCCCGCCTCCCCCGGCGTACCTCCGACAGGAGCCCCATGACGACCGCACCGGCCCAGCCAGGGGCCACCGTCACCCCCAAGCCGAAGCCCGTCGTCCGCATCGGCGACCGCGTCTTCTCCGCCGCCTCGGTCATCTCCGGCGGTCTCATCCTCTTCGTCCTGATCCTCGTCGCCGCGTTCCTCGTGTGGCAGAGCCTCCCGGCCTTCAGCGCCAAGGTCGGCGAGCTCCCCAACGGCGCGACGAACTTCTGGGACTTCGTCGGTCCGCTCGTGTTCGGCACGATCTGGTCCGCGCTCATCGCGCTCGTGATCGCCGTGCCGCTCGCGCTCGGCATCGCCCTCTTCATCTCGCACTACGCGCCCCGTCGTCTGGCGCCGGTCCTCGGCTACGTCATCGACCTGCTCGCCGCGGTGCCGTCGGTCGTCTACGGCCTGTGGGGCATCGTGGTCCTCGCGCCGTTCGTGAAGCCGTTCTACGTCTTCCTCAACACCTACTTCGGCTGGTTCCCGCTCTTCTCCGGTCAGGTGACCGGGACGGGCCGCACGATCCTCACCGCGTCGATCGTGCTCGCCGTGATGGCGATCCCGATCATGACCGCCGTGATGCGTGAGATCTTCCTGCAGGCGCCGACCCTCAACGAGGAGGCCGCCCTGGCCCTCGGCGCCACCCGCTGGGAGATGATCCGTCTGTCGGTGCTGCCGTTCGCCAAGTCCGGCATCGTGTCCGCGATCATGCTCGGTCTCGGCCGCGCGCTCGGCGAGACGATGGCGGTCGCGCTGGTGCTGTCGGTATCGACGAACGTGACCTTCCAGGTCCTCATCGCGCAGAACCCCTCGACGATCGCGGCGAACATCGCCCTGCAGTTCGCCGAGGCGTCCGGCACGGCCCTGAACGCCCTCATCGCGACGGGCCTGATCCTCTTCGTCATCACCCTGGTCATCAACATGCTCGCGCGGTACATCGTCCGCAAGCGAGTGAGCTGAGAGGTCCGCCCCGATGTCCCTCGCCATCCGTCAGTCCGGAGTGTCCGGCAACGTCTACGCCACCGGCAAGCTGCACAAGTCCGTGCCGTGGCTGCTCCTCGTCGGCTCCTGGGTCGCCCTGATCCTCGTGTTCGCCCTCCTCAACGCCGGCGGCGCGGTCAAGGACTTCAACGTCGTCGCCGCGGTGTTCCTCGGCACGGTCCTGTTCGACGTCCTCATCGTCGTGGTCTCGCGCATCGTCGAGGGTGGCCGCCAGGCGGTCGACCGGCTCGTCACCTCGCTCGTCGTCACGGCGTTCGTCATCGCGGTGCTGCCGCTGGTGTCGCTGCTGTGGACGGTGCTCGGCGACGGCCTCGCCCGGTTCGACGGGCAGTTCTTCTCGTACTCGATGCGCGGGGTCATCTCCGAGGGCGGCGGCGCCATCCACGCGCTCGTCGGCACGCTCGAGATCACGCTGTTCGCCGCGCTCATCTCGGTGCCGATCGGTCTGCTCACCTCCATCTACCTGGTCGAGTACGGCAAGGGCGTCCTCGCGAAGGGCATCACCTTCTTCGTCGACGTGATGACGGGCATCCCCTCGATCGTCGCCGGTCTCTTCGCGTACTCGCTGTTCGCGCTCTTCCTCGGTCCGGGTGCCCGCTTCGGCCTGGTCGGCTCCGTCGCCCTCTCGGTGCTGATGATCCCGATCGTCGTGCGCTCCACCGAGGAGGTCCTGAAGATCGTCCCGATGGAGCTCCGCGAGGCCTCGTACGCACTGGGCGTCCCGAAGTACCTGACGATCCTCAAGGTCGTGCTGCCCACGTCGCTCGCCGGCATCACCACGGGCGTCATGCTCTCGATCGCCCGCGTCATCGGCGAGACCGCTCCCCTGCTCGTCACGGCGGGGTTCACGGCGAGCCTGAACTACGACCTGTTCAAGGACCCGATGATGACCCTGCCGGTGTTCGCGTACACGCAGTACTCGCAGCAGGGCGCCAACCCGGTGCCGTTCGTCGACCGGGCGTGGACCGCCGCGCTCGTGCTCATCCTCATCGTGATGCTGCTCAACCTGCTCGCACGCTTCATCACGCGCCTGTTCGCCCCCAAGCTCCCGCGCTGACCCGCGGATCCACCCACCCCGAAGGAACACAGTGTCCAAGCGCATCGAGGTCGACGGCCTCAACGTCTACTACTCGAAGTTCAAGGCGGTCGAGGGCGTCGACATGACGATCGAGCCCCGCACCGTGACCGCGTTCATCGGCCCGTCCGGCTGCGGCAAGTCCACCTTCCTCCGCACCCTCAACCGCATGCACGAGGTCATCCCCGGCGCCTACGTCGAGGGCTCCGTCAAGATCGACGGCGACGACCTGTACGGCGCGGGCGTCGACCCGGTGCTCGTCCGTCGGCAGGTCGGCATGGTCTTCCAGCGCCCGAACCCGTTCCCGACGATGTCCATCAAGGACAACGTGCTCGCCGGCGTGAAGCTGAACAACAAGCGACTCTCCCGCTCCGAGGCCGACGAGATCGTCGAGCGCTCCCTGCAGGGCGCGAACCTCTGGAACGAGGTCAAGGACCGCCTCGAGAAGCCCGGCATGGGCCTGTCCGGCGGGCAGCAGCAGCGTCTCTGCATCGCCCGTGCGATCGCGGTGCAGCCCGACGTGCTCCTCATGGACGAGCCGTGCTCGGCGCTCGACCCGATCTCGACCCTCGCGATCGAGGACCTCATCGAGGAGCTGAAGAAGGAGTACACGATCGTGATCGTGACCCACAACATGCAGCAGGCCTCGCGCGTCAGCGACAAGACGGCGTTCTTCAACATCGCGGGCACCGGTGCGCCGGGCAAGCTCATCGAGTTCGACGACACCGCCACGATGTTCTCGAACCCGTCCGTCCAGGCCACCGAGGACTACGTCTCCGGCCGCTTCGGTTGATCGACCGCCCCCGTTCACGACGGCCCCGTCGGACTCCGGTCCGGCGGGGCCCTCGCCGTTCCACGTCGTTCCTTCCCAGGACGCGCGCGATGGGATGAGGAAACGGGCGTACCTGGTGAGAAGTTTCGAGCAGGTACGCCCGCTTGGGTCAGGTACGCCCGCTTGGGTCAGGTACGCCCGCTTGGGTCAGGTACGCCCGTTTCGGTCAGGTACGCCCGCTTCCGTCAGGTACGCCCGCTTCGGTCAGGTACGCCCGCTTCGGCACGGGTGACGGGGCGGTGTGCGCTGCGGGGGCGGGCGGCGGACGGGAGGCGCGGCCTGCTCCCGCCCCGCCGCCTCCGCCCGTGACCGGGCACGCTGGCACGTTCCTTCCCAGGACGGCCGCGATGGAATGAGGAAACGGGCGTACCTGGTCAGAAGTTCTGACCAGGTACGCCCGTTTCGACCAGGTACGCCCTCGCGGGCACGCCCAGGGCGCCCGGGTCAGGCCGGGGTGGTCGGGACCGCCATGATCGGGGTCGTCGTCGGCTGCTCCGAGCCGCCGGCGGGCTCCACCGTCATGCCGATCGTCACACCGTGCGAGAGCGTCCCGGTGAGGACCGCCGAGTGCACACCGGTGGACACGTGGTCCATCAGGCCGGCCGCGTTGATCTTGCCGCCGGTGCCCTCGGAGCCGATGTACCAGAGCTCGTAGGTCTTGCCCTCCGGAGCCGCGGGGACCCCGTCGAGGATGACCGCGGACTTGCCGACCTCGTTCGACCAGACGACCGTGGCCGTCCCGCCGCCCGAGACCTTCGCCGTGGTGCGCTTGAAGTCCGACGCGGCGTAGATGCGGTCGAGTCCGCCGGACGCCTGCGTCGTCCCCGGACCGGGCTGGTTCGAGGGAGCGAAGGTCGTGCCGACGCCGAGTCCGACGCCGAGGAAGACCACGGCGACGGCCGCTGCGGCGGACAGTGCCGTTGCCGGACGCTGGAACCACCGGCGGCGAGCCTTGTCCGAAGCCGCACCACCGGTGGAGGTGCGGGTCGAGGCGGGGGCGAACCGCGCCTCCTGGCCGGCGTCGTCGACCGTGGTCGTCGTGGCCGGAGTGCTCGTGGCCGACGCAACGGACTGCGGGGCGACCGGAGCAGCCTGCGGGGTCGTCGCGATCTGGGCCATCAGGGACGCCTTGAGCGACGAGGGCGGCTCGATCGGGGTCACCGCGTAGGCGAGCTGCAGCGCGGTCTCGCGCAGCGAGTCCGTCTCGGCCTGCAGCTCCGGCGCGGTCGAGAGCGCGGAGTCGAACAGTGCTCGCTCCTCGTCCGACAGTGCATCGAGGGCATGCGAACCGGTCAGCAGTGCCGGGTCGTCGTGTCGTTCGGTCATGATGTCACCCCCATCTCGTCGCGGAGTCTGATCATCCCGTCACGGAGACGGGTCTTGACGGTGCCGATCGGGACACCGAGGTGGTCGGCCATCTCGCTGTGCGAGTAGCCGCCGTAGTAGGCGAGTTGCACGGCCTGGCGCTGGAACTCGGTGAGCTTCGCGAGCGCCCGGCTGACGCGTTCGTGTTCGATCCGGATCTCGACCGACTCGGACACCTGGTCGAAGCCGGCCTCGAAGTCGCGGATGCCGATCTTCGTGTCGCGGTCGTGCGACGCCTGCGAGGCCCGCACCCGGTCGACCGCTCGGCGGTGGGCCATGGTGAGGATCCAGCTCGCTGCCGTACCGCGCTTGCGGTCGTAGCGGGTGGCCTGCTGCCAGACCTCGAGGAAGACCTCTTGCGTGACCTCTTCGGACTGTGCACGGTCCCGGAGGAGCCGAGTCACGAGCCCCAGCACGCGTCCGGAGAGGACGTCGTACAGGTCGGAGAAGGCTGCCTGGTCGCCGGTCGCCACGCGGGCGAGGAGGTCGTCTGGGGACGCCTGAGCCGGCTCGGTCGAACTCCAGCTCTCGGTGTCGCTATCCACGATGGCAAGCATTGCAGGTTTCCCTCCTCTCGGTTGCGATCTGGCTGTGAGTTGTGGGCCGCGACCCGACCACGCGCTCGGGTCGCGTGGTCGGGTCAGCGGTCGGTCGAGCGCGAGGGCCCGCGTGACCCGCAGGGAATTGACCGCCAGGGAGCGGACCGGGTCGCACGGGACCCTCGCTGTCGTGGCCGGCTCATCACCTGCCACGGTGATGATTCGGCACCCTCGCCCGAGCGGATTGGAGCGGTTCTCACCCCTCGTTCCCGGGGCACGCCCGAGCGCGGATCTGTCCACCGAGAGTGAACAGGGCCACGAGCACAGCGAGCGTCTCGTAGACTCGGTGTCGCCGGGCCGCAGCAAGCCCCGGGCTCCAAAATTCGCCGCTTCGAGCGGCCTCGCGCCGAGAGGCGCTTCTGCGGCCCGGTTCTTCCGTGCCTGGAGTCGGGCGTCGCGGGTGGCGTCGTCGGCCCGGGCGCTCTCGCGGCTCGCGGCCGGTCGCGTTGCTGGCCGGTCGCTCGGCCGGCCGGTCGTGTTGCTGGCTGGTCGCGTTGCTGGCCGGGAGGCGCGGTGCTGGCTGGTCGCGTTGCTGGCCGGGAGGCGCGGTGCGCGCCCGCCCCGCTGGCCGCTCAGTCCAGGCTGTCGCGGCGCCAGAGCGACGCCGCCTCGGTGAGGTCGGCCGCCAGTTCCGACAGGCGGAGCGCGCGGGTCGTGAGCTCCGACGCACGGGCGCCCGCCGTCAGGTCTGCGTCGTCCGCGACGGCCGTCGCTCCGGCCGCGGTGAGTCGGCAGAACGCGGCGCCCCGGTCGAGCGCCACCGCGAGGTCCCCGGTGTAGAGCCCGTGCAGGATGCGGTCCGCCAGGGTGAGGATCTCCGCCGGACCGGTCGGCTGCTCTGCCCCGGCGACGGCCTGGTCGATCGTCCCGATCCGTTCCGTGCCCCGTTCGAAGAGGTACGCGATCTCCTCGGGGTTCTGCCGGATCACCGTGCGGACGAGGTAGATCCGCCACAGCGCGCCGGGGAGCGTGTGCGCCCCCACCCGTGCCCACAGCTCGGCGATGGCGTCGATGCCGTGCACGTCCGTGTAGGTCACCAGGCGCTCGACGACCGCCGGGTCCGGATCCTGCCGCACGCGGTGGAGCAGGGCGTTCGCGGTCTCGTGCGCGACACGGTTGACCACGGCGGGGTCCTCGCCGCCCTGGATCGCGGCGAACTCCTGGTCGGTGAAGTGGACGGGACGGTGGTGATCGCGAGGCACCGCGTCAGTGTAGGCACGGTCGGCGACGTGCCCGGGCGTCGTTCGCCCAGAACGCAACGCCTCCGCCGCGCGTACCGTGACTGACCGGGAGGCGCTCCTCCCGCACGCGAAGGAAGAGGACTCCCATGAACCCCCTGCTCATCATCCTGGCCGTGATCGCGGTCGTCCTGCTGTTCGTCGGTGGCTTCACCGCGAGCCTGAAGTTCCTGCTCTGGGTCGGCATCGTGCTGCTCATCGTCGCGGTGGTCCTGTGGCTGCTGCGGACGCTCACCGGACGCCGCGGCTGACCCGCCCACCCGGTTCTTCCCAGAGGCCCTCACCCGCTAGCCTTGCGGGTGAGGGCCTCTAGCTCAGTTGGTAGAGCACCGGACTTTTAATCCGAGGGTCGTGGGTTCGAGCCCCACGGGGCCCACACCCTCCCGAACGCCGGCTTTTCATCCGAGGGTCGTGGGTTCGAGCCCCACGGGGCCCACACCCTCCCGGCCGCCGGCTTTTCACCCGAGGGTCGTGGGTTCGAGCCCCACGGGGCCCACACCCTCCCGAACGCCGGCTCTTCATCCGAGGGTCGTGGGTTCGAGCCCCACGGGGCCCACACCCTCCCGGTCCACGTCCCCCACCGCGACCGCTCGCGTCAAGGCGCATCGCTTAGGATCGGGCCCATGCGCGATCGCCCCACCGGCAGGATCGGCTCACTGGACGGACTCCGCGGCGTCGCCGCAGCCGTCGTCGTGGTCCACCACACGCTGCTCACCATCCCGGCGTTCTCCGACGGCAACTACCGCGCAGCCGTCCCCGGGTGGGCCAGCTGGCTCGTCTACTCCCCGGCGCACGTGCTGTGGGCCGGCAGCGAGGCCGTCTTCGTCTTCTTCGTCCTCAGCGGGTTCGTGCTCACCCTGCCGGCACTCCGCCGCTCGCAGGACTGGATCGCCTACTACCCGAGCCGACTCGTGCGCCTCTACCTGCCGGTGCTGGTGTCCATCGGACTGGCACTCGCCCTGTTCTTCCTGGTCCCCCGACAGGACCAACCGCACCAGTCGTACTGGATCAACCGGCACGCCGAACCGCTGTCCCTGCACAGCCTGTTCAACGACGTCACGCTCCTGTCGCCGTCGCTGGTGAACAGCCCGCTCTGGTCCCTCACGTGGGAGGTCTTCTTCTCCCTCCTCCTCCCGCTCTTCGTGTCGATCGCCGCCGTGACGAGACGCTGGTGGTGGGCGACCGGGATCATCGGGATCGTGCTGTCCTCGATCGGCTGGTACGAACACGTGCTCTGGTTGACCTACCTGCCGATGTTCCTCATCGGGTCAGCCCTCGCCGCAGGCTGGGAACGGATCCCGGACGTCGGCACCCTCGTCGGGTGGGTCCTCCTGCCCGCGTCCCTGGCCGGGATCACCGCCGAGTGGTGGCTGCCGGACGACGCATGGTGGTCGCCGGCCGTCCGAGCGGTCGTGCTCGCGTCGGCCGGGGTCATCGTCGTCCTGGCCGGCAAGTGGCTCCCCGCCGAGCGCTTCCTGCTCGGCGGCGTCCCGCGGGAACTCGGACGCCTCTCCTTCAGCCTCTACCTCGTGCACGAGCCGGTGACGGTGTCGCTCGCGAACCTGCTGCCGGCCACGTTCCCGTCGTGGCTGATCGTCGTCGCGATCCCGATCGGGCTCGGTGTGGCCGTCGTCTTCTCGCGGTTCGTGGAGCTCCCCGCGCACCGACTGGCGAAGCGGATCGCGAAGACGCTGTCGACGAAGCCCCCGGTGCCGCAGGCTGTCTGACGGTTCAGCACCTCGCCGTGGCCGGTCACGAGGCTCTGCGGGGTGACCCTCTACAATCCCGGTGTGGCCCGACGAACCGACGGCGGCAGGTCCGGCGGCTCCCGTCGTTCCACCGTGCAGACCCGACGCCGACGGGTGATCCCTGCGGTCGCCATCGGCGCCATGGGTCTCGGCATCGCCGGCCTCCTCGCCCTGCTGCCAGCCGTCTCGAACGCGTGCCAGGTCGTCCCCGCGACGTCGCGTTTCTCGTCGGCGCAGGTGTCGGCCGCCACGGCGCCGGGCTCCGACGTCCTCATCGTCGGGGACTCGTACACGACCGGTCGCGGATCGTCGGACAACCTCCACGGCTGGGCACAGGACCTCGTCGCCGAACGTGACTGGGACGCGACCATCGACGGCGGTCCCGGCACCGGGTACGTCAACCGTGGGGCGGCCAGGTCGGCGCGGGCCGTCTACCAGTCGAGGATCGAGCGGCGCGCAGCACTCTCGCCGGACCTCGTCCTCGTGCAGGGCAGCCAGAACGACTGGCTCACGAGTTCCGCCACCCTCGAGCGGACCGTCGAGAGCACGCTCCGGCAGGCCGAGGAACAGTGGCCCGACGCCGTCGTCATCGCGATCGGACCGTCGGCGCCGCAGCCGCGGGCCCAGGCGACGACGGGCATCAACGCCGCGGTGGCCGCCGGCGCACGAGCCGCCGACGTCCCGTTCGTCGACGCCCTCGACGGCCAGTGGTTCACCGCGATGAACAGCGGCAGCTACGCCGCGACCGACGACGAGCACCTGAACGACGCCGGGTACCGGTACCTCGCGGGCAAGATCGACGCCGAGCTCGAGGACCTCGCGACGAAGCCCGACGGCGAGCAGTGCCTCTGAACTCCCGCATGGGGTACAAGTCGCCTTCAGTCGTCTCATGGCGGTTCCACTGCACAGTTCAGTCCGCGTTCAGCCGACTGTTGGGCTGCCGCCGATACTGTCGTTCCCGGATCCGATCGACGGATCCTGCAGCATCGCACCATCGCAGAACGAACGGGGTACACCGTGATCGAGCCCATCGAAGCCACGCAGACCAGCACCACCGGTGACGCGCGCCGCATCGTCGAGCTCGCAGCAGCGACCAACACGACGATGAGCAACGAGCTCCTGCTCGACACGCTCCGCCGGAACGCCCAGGTCACGACCCGCCACATCCGCAAGGACTTCGTCGAGGTGGCGACCGGCACCTCGGTGCTCGGCTACGTCTGCCGGCAGCGCAAGGACTTCATCGCCCTCCGCGGCGACGACCCGGCCTGGGCGCACGAGGTCGGCCGGTACGCGAGCGAGTCGCTCGCGGTCGAGGCGCTGCGCATGCGCCGCGCCTGAGCCCGCCCCACCGAAAGACGAAGGCCGCCCCACACGGGGCGGCCTTGTTCGTGTCCGGAGCAGCCCGGGGCAGCCCGGCAGCCCGGCCGCCCGTCACCCGCCCGAGTCTCGCCCACGCGGACAGTTCCGCGGCGCACGAGGCACGAAACTGTCCGCCGAGCCGAGTCTCGGGTGCGGCTCGCCCTCGCCGACCGCCGGTTCAGGACCAGACGCGGCGGATGCCCCAGCTGCCGGTCCAGGACTCGTCGGGCTCGAGCCAGCGCAGCCCCTCGCCGGAGTTGAGCGCGTTCGCGGGCGCCGTCATCGGCTCCACCGCCACGGCCAGCCCGGTGCCGTCGCCGCGGGGGAACTCGCGGGACGTGAAGACCTGCACGTACGGGAACGACCCGTCCTGCCAGAGTTCGACGCCGTCGCCCTCCGGTCCGTGCATCGTCGTGCGGCGGATCCCGTCGGCGTCCGGGGTGACGTCCGTGTAGGCGGTGTCGAGGTCGGCGTCACCGGCGCGGACGCCGGACCGCAGGTCGAACGGCGTGCCCTCGACCGGGACCGTGCCGTTCGGGATCTTCCTGTCGTCGACGGTGAACGCGGTCGCGGCGTCGAGCCGGACGACGAGGTCGTCGGCCGGGGTGTCACCGGCACGCAGGTAGGGGTGCGCCCCGATCGCGAACGGCGCCTTGACGCCGGAGCGGTTCACGACCTCGTGCGTCACGCGGATGCCGTCGTCGACGAGTTCGTGGTGCACCCGCGTCTCGAGGGTGAAGGGCCAGCCGTGCTGGGGGTGGATCGTGGCTTCCTGCACGATGCCGGACTCCGTCTGGGTCACCACGCGGTACGGGGCGAAGCGGAGCAGCCCGTGCGAGGCGTTGCCGTACTTCGGCTCCGAGACGTCGAGCTGCTGCCGCGTGCCGTCGAGTTCCCACACACCGCCGGCGACGCGGTTCGGCCAGGGTGCGAGCACGATCCCGTTCGCCCCGGGCGGCTGCGACGTGACGGGGAACGGCTCGGTGAGGTCGAAGCCCGCGACGCGGAGTTCGCGGATGCCGGCGGCCACCTCGGTGACGATCGCCTCGACGACGCCGTCGGGGCCGGCGTGACGGAGGTGGTACTGGCCTCCGGTGGGCGCTGCGGTCATGCGGTCTGGTTCCTTCCGTTGCGTGCCGGATCGCCACCGGCGGGCTCGTCCGCCACGACCACCTGGACGCCTGCCGCCCGGATCGGGGCGACCTGCTCCGCCGTGGTCTCGGCGGTGACGACGACGTCGATGTCCTCGAGCGCGCGGACCACCCCGAGGTGGGCTCGGCCGAACTTCGACCCGTCCGCGACCACGACGGTACGCCGAGCCGTGGCCGCGAGCATCCGCTTCGCCTCGGTCTCGGGCAGGTTCACGTTGGTGAGGCCGTGGGCGACGTCGAGCCCGGTGCCGCCGAGGAACACGGTGTCCGCCGCGATCATCGGCAGCACCGCCCCGTTGAAGGGCGCGACCAGCGAGTGCTGCAGCGGGCGCAGTGTGCCGCCGGTGACGATGACGGTGAAGCGCGGCACCGCGGCCTCGAGCACGAGTGCGGTCGTCAACGAGTTGGTCACCACCGTGACGTCGACGAGGTCTTCCCGGGCGACCAGGGCCGTCGCCACCGCGGCCGGCGTCGTGCCGACGTCGAGCACGACGCACTGGCCGGAGCGGACGAGGGCGGCCGCAGCGCGGCCGATGGCGACCTTCGCCACCTGGTGCTCGACGGCGGTCTCCTCGAAGGGGCGCTCGGTGGAACCGGCCCCGAGGCGGACCGCACCGCCGTGCACCCGCCGGATCCGCGCCTCCTGGTCGAGCGAGGCGAGGTCCTGTCGGACGGTCACCTCGCTGGTGCCGAGCGCCGCTGCCAACGCGGCCGTCCGGACGAGGCCGGGCGCACCGTCGACGATGGAGACGATGCGGTCCTGCCGCAGCGGCGCGGGGAGGGCGCCGGCCAGGAAGGCGAGGTCGTCGTCGGTCATGACACCAGTTTCGCGTGCTTCCGAACACTTTCGCAATGCTTCGCGGAGCCGCTAGGGTGGTGCGGTGATCACCAAGCGCGTGACGAAGCTCGCGGACGGACGCGACCTCTTCTACTTCGACGACGCCGACTCGACGCTGCCCGCAGAACGCAGCATCGACCAGCGCGTGCTCGACCCGCGGCCGGAGACGGCGCGCATGCGCCAGGACGTCCTGACCGGCGAGTGGGTCTCCATCGCGGCGAGCCGGCAGAACCGGGTGTTCCTGCCGCCGGCCGACCAGGACCCGCTCGCCCCGCAGACGCCGGAGAACCCCTCCGAGATCCCGAGTCGGTACGACGTCGCGGTGTTCGAGAACCGTTCGCCGTCGTTCGGTCCGGAGCTCGCGGGTCCGGACGGGGCTGCCGACGCACCGTCGTCGCTCGACTCCCTGTCCGACGTCGGGCTGAACCGGCAGTTCCGGAGCGTCGGCCGGTGCGAGGTCGTGTGCTTCTCGCCCGCGACCGAGGGCTCCTTCGCGTCGATCTCCGAGTCGCGCGCCCGCACCGTGGTCGAGGCGTGGGCGGACCGTACCGCCGCGCTCTCCGAGCTCCCGGGCATCCAGCAGGTGTTCCCGTTCGAGAACCGCGGCGAGGCCATCGGCGTCACGCTCCACCACCCGCACGGGCAGATCTACGCCTACCCCTACGTCACGCCGCGCACCCAGCGCCTCCTCTCGTCGATCGAGCGGTTCGGACCGGACCTGTTCGAGCAGCACCTCGCGAACGAGCGCGCGTCCGACCGGGTCGTCCTCGCCGGTGAGCACTTCACCGCCTTCGTGCCGTTCGCCGCGCGCTGGCCCATCGAGATCCACATGCTCCCGCACCGGCACGTCCCCGACTTCGCCGGCCTCACCGACGCCGAGAAGGACGAGCTGGCGCACATGCACCTACGGCTCACCCGCGGCATCGACAAGCTCTACGACGACCCGACGCCGTACATCGCCGCGTGGCACCAGGCGCCGGTGCACACCGGCCGCGACACTGTGCGGCTCATGCTCCAGATCACGTCCCCGCGTCGCGCGGCGGACAAGCTCAAGTTCCTGGCCGGCAGTGAAGCCGCCATGGGCGCGTGGATCGGGGACCTCGTCCCCGAGAAGGCGGCCGAGTTCATCCGAGGAGGGATCGAACGCGCATGACGTTCCAGCAGGTCTACGGGTACGAGCCCACGGTGCGGTACTCCGCGCCCGGTCGGGTCAACCTCATCGGCGAGCACACCGACTACAACGACGGCTACGTCCTGCCCTTCGCGATCGACCGTCGCACGACCGCCTCGATCGCCCCGCGGACGGACCGCGTGCTGCGGGTCGCCTCGGCCTTCGACGCGTCCTCGGTGTTCGAGCTGAGCCTCGACGAGCTCGAGCCGTCGCGGATGAGCGGCTGGTCGGCGTACGTCCTCGGCATCGCGTGGGCGCTGCGTGAGCAGGCGGGTGCGGACCTCACGGACAAGACCGGCTTCGACGTCTTCATCGAGTCGGACGTCCCCGTCGGCGCGGGCCTGTCCTCGAGCGCGGCGATCGAGTGCGGCGTCGCACTCGCGTTCAACGACCTGTGGGAGCTCGGCCTGAGCCGGAAGCAGCTCGCACGCGTCGGCCAGTACTCCGAGAACCACGCCGTCGGTGCGCCGACCGGCATCATGGACCAGTCCGCCTCGCTGCTCGGCGAGCAGGACGCGGTGGTCTTCCTCGACTGCCGGACGCTCGACACCGCCGTCGTCGACCTCGCGCTCGAGGCGAACGGGCTCGAGGTCCTCGTCGTCGACACCCGCGTCGAGCACGCCCACGCCACCGGCGGCTACAAGGCCCGACGCGACTCGTGCGAGCGGGGTGCCTCGGTGATGGGCGTCGAGGCGCTGCGCGACCTGTCGGTCGACGACCTGCCGCGGGCGCAGGAACTCCTCGACGACGAGACCTTCCGTCGCGTCCGGCACGTCGTGACCGAGGACCAGCGTGTCCTCGACACCGTCCGCACGCTGCGCGAGCACGGACCGCGCTCCATCGGCTCGCTGCTCGTCGCCTCGCACGCGTCGATGCGCGACGACTTCGAGATCTCGGTGCCGGAGCTCGACCTCGCGGTCGAGACCGCGATGGCGCACGGTGCGGTCGGCGCGCGGATGACCGGCGGCGGCTTCGGTGGTGCGGCGATCGCGTTGGTCGACCAGGAGGCGCGGCAGACGATCGCAGACGCGGTCACCGCCGCCTTCGCCGCTGCCGGGTACCGCGAGCCGACGGTGTTCACGGTGCACGCCGCGCAGGGCGCCCGGCGCGACTGACGCGCCTCCGCCGCGCCGGTCGAGCCGCCGGTCAGCGGGTCGCGTGCCCTGTGGTGACCGTCACGCCGCCCCACGGGAACCCGTGCGGGTGCGGGACCTCGTGGTGGATCTGGTCGATCACGACGTGTCCTTGCCACACGGTGTAGACCAGCACGCCCAGCACGACCACCACCGGGACGGCCAGGTACGCCGCGAACCGGATGACGTCGCCGAGCGATCGCTTGCCGAGCCGCTCGAGCGTCGGCGGGAGGAACGTGCCGACGACGACCACGAGCAGCAGAACGGCGATCGCGGCCGGCGCTGGGTGTCCCTCGACCTGTACTGTGCGTGGGGCACTCGACAGCAGGTTGCCCGCGTCGTCGATCCAGTGCCCGTCGCCGTCCGTCCCGCCGTACTCCGCCGCGGCGGACCACATCGTGAGCGTCGGGTACGACAGGAGCGCGACGACTCCGATCAGCACGAGGCCCCATGCCCGCGGTCGCAGCTTCCGTCCGGCGTGCGCCATCACCGGTGCGGTCTGCATGTGCTCCCCCATGTGCGAGACCGGAGCACCGCGGCCGACGCTCACGGCGCGCCCTCGAGACGCTGGATCGACCACGAGACGTCGCCGATCGTGACGGGGTGCACGTCGCCGTGCGCAACGGCCCAGAACACCCACTGCCATTGCACGATGAACAGCACCCACACCAGCATGGTCACCCCGACCACCCCGGTCAGACCGAGTGCGAGCACGCGGTCCTGGTCCCACCGTGCGGCTCCCCGTCGAGCGACCCCGACGACGAAGCCGCCGACCGCGAAGCCGACGGTGAGGAGCACCCACCCGATCCACGGCCGGGCTTCGAACTGCACGAAGCCGAGTTCGTGCGTGTCCGTGCTGCCCGGCAGCCGCGGGTCGGCGGACCAGTTCTGTCCGAGGACCTGCAGGAACAGGCACAGCAGTGTGATCCAGATGAGTTTGCGGGCGTCCTTCGTGAAGAGCGACTCGCGCGCTCCGGGTTCCGCGACGGACGTGGTCATGCTCGAACGGTAGCGCGGCGCCGGACGTCACAGAAGCGCCCATCCGAGGGTCGCCCCGAATCCGGCCACCTCGGACCCGCGCGGATGTGGCGGCGCCGACCCGCGCCTCCCGAACGTGGTTCGTGAGCAGAAGTGGTCGGGTCCGACGACGGGACCCGACCATTTCTGCTCACGAAGCGCACATCGCGGCGCGCACACGCACGCCCCCGCACGCCGCTAGTGCAGGTGGCGCTCCGCCGCCTCGACGACGTTCTTCATGAGCATCGCGCGGGTCATCGGGCCGACGCCACCGGGCGTCGGCGACAGGAAGCCCGCGACCGAGGCGACCTCGGGGTCGACGTCGCCGCGCAGCTTGGCCTTGCCCGTCTCCGGCGACACCACGCGGCTGATGCCGACGTCGATGACCGCCGCACCCGGCTGCACCCAGTCGGGCTTGACGAGTCCGGCGACCCCGGCCGCCGCGACGATGATGTCGGCTCGGCGGCACTCGGCGGCGACGTCCTCGGTGAGCGAGTGCGTGAGCGTCGCGGTGGCCTCGAGCCGGGTGAGCAGCAGGCCGAGCGGACGACCGACCGTCAGCCCCTGCCCGATGATCGTGACGTGCTGACCGCGGATCGGGACCTCGTACGCCTCGAGCATCGCGACGATGCCGCGCGGGGTGCAGGGCAGCGGCGCGTCGATCGTGCCGGCACCACCGGGCACGGCGAGCACGAGCTCGCCGAGGTTCGTCGGGTGCAGGCCGTCGGCGTCCTTGGCCGGGTTCATCAGCTCGAGCATCGGGATCGGGTCGATCCCCTGCGGCAACGGGAGCTGCACGATGAACGCGGTGACCCGGGGGTCGTCGTTCATCTGCAGGATCGCAGCGCGGATGTCGGCGGCCGAGGCGGTCTCGGGCAGGTCGATGCGGACCGAGTCGAGCCCGATCTGCGCGGAGTCGCGGTGCTTGCCGGCGACGTACGACACCGAGCCGGCGTTCTGCCCGACCATGATCGTGCCGAGACCGGGGCGGAACCCGTGGTCGTGCAGCCGGTCGATGCGGACCTTCAGGTCGTCGAGCGTGCGGGCGGCGAGGGCGGTGCCGTCGATGCGGACGGCACTGCCCTCGCCTGCCCAGCGCTCACGAGGGAGCGCGGCGCTCACGCGTAGAGCGGGAACGCGTCGGTCAGGGCCTTCACCCGCGCCGAGAGCGCTTCGATGTCCGGGTTCGGCATGAGCGTCAGCGCGATGATGTCGGCGACCTCGGTGAACTCGGCGTCCCCGAAGCCGCGCGTGGCGAGCGCCGAGGTACCGATGCGGACACCCGAGGTGACCATCGGCGGGCGCGGGTCGAACGGCACGGAGTTGCGGTTCACGGTGATGCCGACCTCGTGCAGGAGGTCCTCGGCCTGCTTGCCGTCGACCTCGGAGGTGCGCAGGTCGACGAGCACCAGGTGCACGTCGGTGCCACCGGTCAGGACGTCGATCCCGGCGGCCTTCGCGTCCGCCTGCGTGAGGCGGTCCGCCAGCAGACGAGCACCGCGGAGCGTGCGCTCCTGGCGGTCCTTGAACTCCGGGGTGCCGGCGAGCAGGAACGCGGTGGCCTTCGCGGCGATCACGTGCATGAGCGGGCCGCCCTGCTGCCCCGGGAACACGGCCGAGTTGAGCTTCTTGAACAGCGTCTCGTCGTTGGACAGGATGATGCCGGAGCGGGGGCCGGCGAGCGTCTTGTGCACGGTCGAGGACACGACGTGCGCGTGCGGGACCGGGGACGGGTGCAGGCCCGCCGCGACGAGACCGGCGAAGTGCGCCATGTCGACCCAGAGCTTCGCGCCGACCTCGTCCGCGATCTCGCGGAACTTCGCGAAGTCGAGCTGGCGGGGGTACGCGGACCAGCCGGCGATGATGACCTTCGGCTGGTGCTCGACGGCCTTCGCACGGATGTCGTCGTAGTCGACCTCGAAGGTCTCCGGGTCGACGCCGTAGGACACCGCGTTGTAGATGCGGCCGGAGAAGTTGAGCTTCATGCCGTGGGTGAGGTGCCCACCGTGGGCGAGCTCGAGCCCGAGGATGGTGTCGCCGGCGGAGGCGATGGCGTGCAGGACGGCGGCGTTCGCGGTCGCGCCGGAGTGCGGCTGGACGTTGGCGTACTCGGCGCCGAAGAGGGCCTTCGCACGGTCGATGGCGAGCTGCTCGGCGACGTCGACGTACTCGCAGCCGCCGTAGTAGCGCTTGCCCGGGTAGCCCTCGGCGTACTTGTTCGTGAGGACGGAGCCGACGGACTCGAGGACGGCGCGCGGCACGAAGTTCTCGGACGCGATCATCTCGAGGGTGTCGCGCTGCCGGCCGAGCTCCTGCTCGAGCACGCGGGCGATCTCGGGGTCGACCTCGCTGAGCGGGGCGTTGAAGCTGGACTGCGTGGTCTCAGCGGGCAGATCGGTGATGGACACGGGACTCCTCGTTGTCTGTCCCGTCGCGCGCGTGCACGACGGAGGTGGACGGTTGGGCGCGGCCCAGGCGTACGGCCGCGCACCGTGTCAGGTGTCGCTCCCCGATGGTGACCCATCCAACGCCAGTCGCGACCCCACGATCGTACCGAGCGCACCGGTTCGTGTCACCCTGGAGGCATGACCATGCTCAGCCCCGACGTCGACGAGCGGACGACGACCCGCTCCGACACCCCCTGGGTGACCGTGGTCTGGGACGACCCCGTCAACCTGATGTCGTACGTGACCTACGTCTTCCAGTCGCACTTCGGGTTCGGGCGGGCGAAGGCGGAGCGGCTCATGCGCCAGGTGAACGACGACGGCCGCGCGATCGTGGCGACCGGACCCCGCGAGGCGATGGAGGCACACGTCGAGGCGATGCACGGCTACGGACTGCAGGCCTCGGTCGACCGGGCTCCCGCCCCGTGATCCCGTTCGTCCGGCGTGCCGACGGCGTGCACCTCGCCATGTCCTCCGGCGAGCGCGGCGTGCTCACGTCGCTGACCGAGCAGCTGCAGCAGGTGCTCGGCGGGGACCTCGCCGCGGACCCGGTCGCGGCACGGATGTTCCCGGACGCCTACCGCGACGACGCCGAGGCCAGCGCCGAGTTCCGACGCTGGACCGAGTCGGACCTGGTGGCGCGGAAGAGCACGAACGCGGCGACCGTCCACGCGTGGCTCACCGGTGCCCGTGACGGCGCCTTCGACCACGACGACGAGCAGGCCTGGCTGCGCTGCCTGACCGACCTGCGGCTGACCATCGCGGACCGGCTCGGGATCGTGGACTCCGCGACCGAGGAACGGTCGTACACCGCCGACGCGGGCATCGGACTGCGGGACGTCTACGACTGGCTGGGGTACGTGCAGGAGCACCTGGTCGACACCCTGACCGCGACGCGATGAGCCTCGGCTTCCGTCCGGTCGGCGACGACCTGGAGGCGCTGCTCGCCTCCTCGACGCTCGACGACGTGCTGGTGGCACGCACTGCGATCAGAAGGAAGCCTTGCAAGTTCGCCTGTCGAAGTAGTACCGTGACGGTATGGATTCGGTCGGCTCGGACGCGCTCGCGGGTGAGTTGCTGACGCTGTACGGCAAGATCCGCCGGACCACCCTCGTCGGCAAGGTCGACGAGGTCACGGCGTCCCAGTCCGCGGCGCTCGGACGGCTCGTCCGTGACGGTGCGACCACGACCGCCGAACTCGCCCGCGCCGAAGGCGTCCGCCCGCAGTCGATGGGCGCGACCGTGCAGGCGCTCGAGGACCTCGGCCTCGTGACCCGCACGCAGGACCCGACCGACGGCCGCCGGACCATCGTCGCCGCGACGGACGCCGGCCGGACCGCCCGCGCCGAGTCCCACCGCGCCCGGACCCGCCTCCTCGCCGAGCGCCTCGCGACGCTCGACCCCGACGACCGCGCCGTGGTCGCCCGCTCCCTCCAGATCCTCGAACCGCTCGTCGAACCGTGACCACCAGGAGGGGCGACCCGCGTCGACCGACGCGAGTCGCGCCTCCTGGCCGTCACGACGCGACCCGAGTCGCAAAGGCAGCCAGCCACGTCCACCGCAACCGCCTCCACACCCGTCTCCCCCACGGCCGATCCGGAGGGCAGCGGCTTCGGTCCGAAGCTCCTCGTGCCGGTCCTCGTCGGGCCGCTGCTCAACCCGATCAACACGACGATGGTGTCGGTCGCCCTCGCGCCGATCTCCCGTGACCTCGGGATCGGGGCGGCGCAGGCGATCTGGCTCGTCGCGGCGCTCTACCTCGCGAGCGCCGTCGCCCAGCCGACGATGGGGAAGCTCGCCGACCGGTTCGGCCCGAAGAAGGTCTTCCTGACCGGGCTCGTCATCGTCGGGGTCGCCGGGATCGTGCCCGAGTTCCTGACCGGCTTCGGCGGCGCGGTGTTCGCCCGCGTCCTGATCGGCATCGGGACCTCGTCGGCGTACCCGGCGGCGCTGACGACCCTGCGCCAGCACTCGACCCGCATCGGCAAGCCCACCCCGCCGCTCGTGCTCGGCGCGCTCTCGATCACCTCGCTCGTGTCCGCCGCCGCCGGACCACCCCTCGGCGGGGCGCTCATCGCGGCGTTCGGGTGGCACGCGATCTTCCTCGTGAACGTCCCGCTCGCGGTGTTCGGGATCGTCGTGTCCGCGATGTGGCTGCCGTCGGACCGGCTCCGGCCGCGGGAGGACGAGGACGTACCCGTCCTCACCGCGCTCGACCCGTTCGGCATGCTGCTCATGACGGGGACCGTCTCGGCGCTGCTCGTGTTCCTGCTCGACCTGTCCGCCGGGCTCTGGTGGCTGCTCGGCACGGCCGTCGTGCTCCTGGTGGCGCTCGTGGCCTGGGAGCTCCGAGCGGCGCGACCGTTCGTCGACGTCCGGATGCTCGCGCGGAACGGCGCGCTCTCGCGGACGTACGTGCGCCTGTTCCTCGTGTACATGCTCGCGTACACGATGACCTACGGCTTCTCGCAGTGGGTGCAGGACGTCGCGGGTTACTCGAGCGACGTCGCCGGGTACATCCAGCTGCCCGCGGCCGTCGTCGCCGGGGTCGCGTCGTTCCTCATCGCCCGGAAGACCGCCGTGCGGGGGCCGCTCGTCGTCGCGGCCGTCGTGCCGATCGTCGGCGGGCTGCTCCTGCTCCTGCTGCACACCGGGTCGCCCGTGTTCCTGCTCGTGCTGGCACCGGCGCTCTTCGGCGTCCCGCAGGCGCTGGCGTCGGTGTCGAACCAGGCGGCGCTGTACCGGGTCGTCCCAGCGGCGTCCATCGGCACCGCCGCGGGGCTGTCCCGTACGAGCGTGTACATCGGGGCGATCGCGGCGTCCTCGCTGATCGGCGGGGTGTTCGGCCAGGCTCCGACGACGCCGGACCTGCACGTGCTGGCGTGGGTGATCGTGGGCGTCGCGGTGCTGCTCAGCGTCTTGACGATCGCCGACCGGGCGCTGGCGCGGCCGCTCCCCGCGCCCGCGAGCCGCACTTCGTGAGCAGGAATGGTCGCCTCGCGCCACGGCACCCGACCATTCCTGCTCACGATCCGGCCCGACGGCGCACGATCCGGCCCGACGGCGCACGATCCGGTCCGACGGCAGCCGCAGCCCGACCGGCGGGGCCGCACCGCGCCTCCCGACAGCCCGATCCCGGTACCCTGAACCGGTGACCGACCCGACCGCCCCGAGCGCCACGACCCCCACGCACTGGACCCTCACGCTGGTCTGCGACGACCAGCCCGGGATCGTGCACGCCGTCTCCGGGGCAGTCGTCGCCGCGAGCGGGAACATCACCGAGTCGCAGCAGTTCTCGAGCGCTGACACGAACACGTTCTTCATGCGCCTCCAGGTGATGGCCCCGGTCGACCGCGCCACGTTCGAGGCCGCCCTCGCCCCCGTCGCCGAGCGCTACACCGCGCGCGTGCAGCTCGACCTCGTCGGCCGGCCGATGCGCACCCTCGTGCTCGTGTCGAAGGCGGGGCACTGTCTGAACGACCTGCTCTACCGGCAGCGCGGCGGGCAGCTCCCGATCGAGGTGCCGCTCGTGCTCTCGAACCACGGGGACCTGTCGGAGCTCGCGTCGTTCTACTCCGTGCCGTTCGAGCACCGGCCGGTGACCGACGCGGCGAGCAAGCAGGAGATGGAGCGCCGCGTGCTGCAGGCGGTGGAGGAGCACGACATCGAGCTCGTCGTCCTCGCCCGGTACATGCAGATCCTGTCGCCCGAGCTCTGCGCCGCGCTCGAGGGCCGCGCGGTGAACATCCACCACTCGTTCCTGCCCGGCTTCAAGGGGGCGAACCCCTACCGGCAGGCCCACGCCCGCGGCGTGAAACTCATCGGTGCGACGGCGCACTTCGTCACGAGCGACCTCGACGAGGGCCCGATCATCGAGCAGAACGTCGTGCGGGTGGACCACACGAAGGACCCCGCCGAGCTCGTGTCGATCGGCCAGGACGAGGAGTCCCGCACGCTCACCCAGGCGGTGCGCTGGATCGCGGAGGACCGGGTCCTCCTCGACGGCGCCCGCACCATCATCTTCAAGTAGGCACCGCATGTCAGCACCGCAGTCCCCCGTCGATTGGGGCGACACCCCGGACCCGCACGCCATCCGCCCGCGGAGGCTCGACGGCTGGACGGTGCTCCGCGTCCTCGTGTGCGCCTTCGGCCTGGTCTCGCTGGCGTACTGGGGCTACATCGCGTGGCCGTTCCCGGTGCCGGGCATCCTGTTCATGATCGGCGCGCCGATGTTCGCCGCGGTGGTCTGGTACCTGTTCCGGTCGCCGCGCTCCCCCATCGAGACGGACATCGTCGGCAAGACCATCGTCGAGGTCGCGCTCGTGATCGCGGCCGGTGCGGCCTGGATCTCGATCGGGCACCCGGTCGTCGGGATCGTCTTCATCGTGGTCGCAGCGTTGTCGGGCGTGGTGCAGTTCCGCAAGGAGACCCGGTGAGCGGCGTCGCGTCCGCCGCATCCGGCGCGTCCGTCGCGTCCGGCGCGTCCGTCGGCCAGGAGGCGCGGCGCACCCTGTTCCGGTCGGCCCACGTCGTCGATGCCGGCGGCTCCACCGCGGACGGCTGGGTCCTCGTCGTCGGTGACCGCATCCACGCGGTCGGCTCCGGTCCAGAGGGACCGGCGGCGACGTCGGTCGACGAGGTCGTCGACCTCGGCGACGCGGTCCTCGTGCCCGGCTTCATCGATCTGCACGGGCACGGGGGTGGCGGGGTCGCCTACGAGGACGAAGCCGTCGGTGCCGCCCTCGCCGTGCACCGCGCGCACGGCACGACCCGCTCGGTCCTGTCCCTCGTCGCGAACCCGGTCCCCGCGCTCACGGCGTCGCTCGACCGCATCCGCGCGGTGATGGCCGACGACCCGCTCGTGCTCGGCGTCCACCTCGAGGGCCCCTTCCTCTCCCCGCACAACAAGGGCGCACACAACGAGTCGTTCCTGATCGACCCGTCGCCGGCCGCGGTCGAGGCGCTGCTCGAAGCCGGCGAGGGCGTCATCCGCCAGGTCACCGTCGCCCCGGAACTCCCCGGCGCCCTCGACGCCGTCCGCCGGTTCGTCGCCGCCGGGGTCACCGTCGCCGTCGGCCACACCGTCGGCACCTACGACCAGGCCCGTGCCGCGTTCGACGCCGGTGCAACGCTGCTGACCCACGCGTTCAACGCGATGCCGGGGCTGCACCACCGTGCGCCGGGGCCGATCGGTGCCGCCGTGGCGGACGACCGCGTGACGCTCGAGCTCATCCTCGACGCCGTGCACGTGCACCCGGTCGTCGCGGACACCCTGCTGCGCGCTGCCCCGGGCCGGGTCGCGCTCATCACCGATGCGATGGGTGCTGCTGGCGCGGCCGACGGCTCCTACCGGCTCGGGTCGCTCGACGTCACCGTGACGGAAGGCGTCGCGCACGTCGCCGGAACGAACACCATCGCGGGGTCGACGTTGACGCAGGACGTGGCATTGCGGAACGCGGTCCCGCTCGCCGGACGGACGCTGCCCGAGGCCGTCGCGGCCCTGACGAGCGTGCCGGCTACAGCACTGGGGCTCGGCGACCGGTTGGGGCGGCTCGCGCCGGGCTACGCGGCCGACCTCGTGGCGTTGTCACCGACGCTCGACGTGCAGCGGGTGTGGGGCGGCGGGCGCGAGCTGGGCTGACCCGGTCACCGCCGGGCGAGTGCTCCTGCGACGAGCCGGAGCAACAGGGCGACCGCTCCGACCACGGCGACACCGACCCCGATGACGACGACGATCACGAGTCGGGCGAGGGCGTGCGACTCGGTCTCGTCCTCGCGGACGCCGAGGTACGACGCACCCGCGAGCACGAAGACCGCCGCGACGAGCAGCAGCAGCCCGATCCAGGTCGTGGCGCGGAGTGCGGCCGGTGCTGGTACCCGGTTCCGCTCGTCCGGCGACGCGGGTCGGGCCTTGGCGCCCTCGGTCTCCCAGTCGGCGAGTTCGGTCATGATGGTCCCCCTCTGTCGGGTCGATCGTAGGGCCTGCACATCAGGACCAGATCCCTCCGGCCAGCGTGCTGGCTGTTCCGCCGACGCTCTCTGAGTAATCGGTGCGCGCCGTACCCTGGTTCCCGTGGCAGGGGGAAGCACGAAGCCGAAGCCCGTCGGCTTGCCGCTCGACCTGCGCCGTGGGCGACGAAAGCGTCGGCGCGCGGAGACCGCGTCGCCACTCGGCACCGCGCGGCGCAGACCCCGCCGCCGACCGCACCACCGAAGGACGAGCATCACCCCGGGTCAGCGGTCGATCGGGCGTTCCCGAGCGCCGGTCGCCCACGTCGTGTCCGCGGTGTCCCCGACCCGGAGCGACAGCGTGCCACCGCGGGTCACGAAAGACGCTGGCACCCACGACTTCTCGAGGGTCCGCCCGTTCAACCGCGCACCGTGCACGAACGGGTCCGTGCTCGACGAGCGGATCGCGATCCGCTCCCCGCTCGACCGCCGGATGTCGACGGTGGTGAACGTCGGGCTCCCCACGAGCATCTCCACCCGCCCGGGCGTCTGCGGGAACAACCCGATCGACGCGAACACGTACCAGGCGCTCATCGTGCCGAGGTCGTCGTTCCCGGGCAGCCCGCTCGGACCGGTCGTGTAGGCGTCGTCGACGACCTGCCGCACGGTCTCCTGCGTCTTCCACGGCTTCCCGAGCGCGTTGTACATCCACGGCGTGTGGATGTCGGGCTCGTTCGTCGGGTCGAACTTCGTGGCGTCGCCGCCGGTCACCGCGAACGCACCGGCGCTGTCGTGGAAGAACGCGTCGAGCCGCGCGACCGCCGCGTCGTCGCCACCCAACGCCGTCGACAGCCCCTGCACGTCCTGCGGGACGAGCCAGGTGTACTGCGCACTCGTGCCCTGCGCGAACCCGGTGCCGGTCGAGGGCGACCAGTCGGGCGTCCACGAGCCGTCCTCCTGGCGAGCGGCCTGGTAGCCGACGGCCGCGTTGAACGTGTTCTTCCAGTAGGTCCCGCGCTCCGCGAACATCCGGGCGTCGGAGCGCAGCCCGAGGGACCCCGCCCAGTACCCGAGCGCGCTGTCGGAGATCGAGTCCTCGAGCGTCTCGGCAGCGCCACCCCAGCACGAGCAGTCGTCGTTCGCGGCGTAGTGCCGCTCGAGGTACTCGTCGAGCGCCGGCCGCTGCGCGAGGCACTGTCCCGGGCAGCCGATGTCGCTCTCGGCGTCGGCGTTCTCGACGGTCGCCTGACGTTTCAGCGACTGGTAGGCGGCCCGCACGTCGAAGTTCCGGACCCCCATGGCGTACCAGGTGGCGAGCGTCGCCGCCGAGGGGTCCCCCGTCATCACGTGCGTCGGGACACCGAGGTGCAGCCATCGGTCCCACACGCCGCCGTTCTGCTCGGCGAACCGCAGCATCGACTGGGCCATGTCCCCGGCGACGTCCGGCCGCAGCAGGGCGAGCAGCTGGATCTGCGCCCGGTACTGGTCCCACCCGGAGTACGTGCCGTAGACGGCCCGGTGTCCGCGGTCCATCCGGTGCACCCGCTGGTCCGGCCCCAGGTAGCGGCCGTCGCGGTCGTTCAGCGTGTTCGGCTGCATGAGTGCGTGGTAGACGGACGTGTACAGCTGGGTGGTCCGGTCCGTCGTGCCGCCCCCGACGCGCAGGCGCGACAGTTCACGGTTCCAGGAGGCGCGGGTGCCGGCCGCCACGCTGGCGACGGTCGCGCGCGGGGTCACCTCGCCGTCGCGGTTCGCGATCGCTCCTGCGGCGCTCACGTACGAGATGCCGATCCGCGCGCGCACCGTTGCACCGCGACGCGCGTCGAACCCGACCCACGCGCCGGAGCCGCGTCCGGCGCGGTCGGCGCCGGTCAGGTACCCCTCCCCACCGGAGGAGGCCGTGCCTCCCGGCTGGACCGTGCCGTCCTGCCACGTTCCCGTGCTCGTGAACGCCCGGTCGAAGGTGGCCGTGAAGAACAGGCGGTAGTAGCTGCGGCGGTCCGGGTTGGTGGCGCCGCCGCCGTTCGCACGGCGGCTGCAGAAGCCGCCGGTCAGGACGCTGCCGCTCACGGTGCGGGTGCGGGCGTCGACGCGGGTGGTCGCGGCCTCGCTGCCGTTGATCGAGTTCGAGGTGCGGAAGAGCAGGTTCGCGGCCTTCCCGGCGGGGAACGCGAACTCGCCGACGCCGGCACGCGTCGTGACGGCGAGGTCGGTGCGGACGCCGTTGTCGAGCGCGACGCTGTACCGACCGGGACTCGCGGACTCGTCGTCGTGCGAGTAGCCGGCGGCGTAGACCGCGTCGGTGGAGTCGGACGACGGCGAGGTCGTGACCGGGGTCGTGACGGGCATGATCGGCACGTCACCGGCGGCTCCCGGCGCGCAGCCGGCACCGTTCAGGTGCGTCAGGCTGAACCCGCGCAGCCGGTCCACGTCGTACGAGTAGCCGTTCGCTACCGGGGTCGAGGTCTGGTCGCCCGCGGTGCCGGTCGGGCTCCACTGCAGCATGCCGAACGGCGCGGTGGCACCGGGCCAGGTGTTGCCGTCGCCGCTCGTGCCGATGAACGGGTCGACGTACCGGGCGGGGTCGGAGACGGTCCGGGTCTCCTGCCCTGCCTGTCCCGAAGGCGAGGCGACCGCCGGTGCGGCGACCATCCCCGTCCCGAGCAACGCGGCGATCGTGGCCACCGCGGCGAGCGGCAGCGGGCGGAGGAGCGGGCGACGGTGCACGCGGGAACGGTTCACGTCGGCGACGCTAGACCCATCGGACGGGGGACGTGCGGTCGGTCACCGAGCGCTCCCCCGCTGTTCACGTCGGCGTGGACCGTACACCCTCGCCGACCTCGACTGAGGTCCAGATCACACCGTCCGCTGCGAGGATGGCCCCATGAGCGTCATGGTCTCCCTCTTCGATGCGCACCGCACCCGCACCAGCGAGAAGTACACGGCACACCCGCCGGAGGTGCTGCCGATGTTCGTCGCCGAGATGGACAGCATGCTCGCCGAGCCGGTGCGGGACGCCCTCGTGGCCGCGGTCACGAACGGCGACACCGGCTACGTCGGGCACGGCCGGGCGCTCCCCGAGGCGTTCGCCGACTTCGCCGAGGCCCGCTGGTCGTGGCGACTCGACCCCGACATGGTCCGGACGACCACGGACGTCTCGGTGGCCGCGGTGGAGACGCTCCGCCGGGTGATCGAACCCGGCGACCAGATCGTCATCATGCCGCCGGTCTACCCGCCGTTCTGGGAGTACGTCGCCGAGGCCGGCGGCTCCGTGACCGAGGTCCCGCTGCTCGCGCCAGAGGGCGCGGCGGACCCGTTCGACAACACGGCCGGCTGGCGGATGGACCTCGACGGCATCCGCCGAGCGTTCGCGGACGGCGCCCGGACGGTGCTGCTGTGCAACCCGCACAACCCCCTCGGGCTGGTGCACACCCGGGACGACCTGGCCGCCCTCGCCCGGCTCGCCGCCGAGTGGGACGCGGTGGTCGTCTCCGACGAGATCCACGCACCGCTCGTGCACCCGGATGCGACCTTCACGCCGTTCCTCGACTCGTGTCCCGAGGCCGCCGACCTCGGCGTCGCCCTGACCAGCGCGAGCAAGGCCTGGAACCTCGCGGGGACGAAGTGCGCGCTCATGGTCGGTGCCTCGGACCGGGCGCGAGCGTGGTTCGACGGCATGCCGACCGAGGTGGTGGAGCGCACCGGGATCCTCGGGTACACCGCGAGCGTGGCGGCGTTCAGCGAGGGCGGCCCCTGGCTCGCGTCGCTGCTGACCGAGCTCGCCGCGAACCGCCGCACCCTGGCCGAGCGCATCGGTGCGGTGCTGCCCGGTGCCGGCTACCGGCAGCCGCAGGCGTCCTACCTGGCGTGGCTCGACCTGCGCGCGCTGCCGTGGGGCGACGACCCCGCCGCACACCTCGTCGACGAGGCGAAGGTGGCGCTCAGCAGCGGCCCGGACTTCGGTCGGCAGGGAGCCGGCTTCGCCCGGCTGAACTTCGGGTGCTCGGCCGAGACCCTCGACGAAGGACTCAGCCGCCTGCACACCGCGTGGTCGCGGCGCACGGGCGGCTGAGCCGGGGACTCACTCGAACAGCTGCCAGGCCGGCTTGTTCGCGTACGTGTACCGGTAGTAGTCGGCGAGCGTGAGCCCCGCGGCGGCTTCCTCGTCGACGACGACGGTCGCGTGCTCGTGCAGCTGCAGCGCGGACCCGGGGACGAACGACGACAGCGGACCCTCGACCGCGGCGGCAACGGCGTCGGCCTTCGACGAACCCTGGGCGACGAGGACGAGCTCGCGAGCATCGAGGATGGTGCCGAGCCCCTGCGTCATGCAGTGCGTCGGGACCTGGTCGAGGCTGTCGAAGAACCGGGCGTTCGCCTCACGCGTGGACGGGGCGAGCGTCTTGATGCGCGTGCGGGACGCGAACGAGGACGTCGGTTCGTTGAACCCGATGTGCCCGTTCGCGCCGATCCCGAGGATCTGCACGTCCACCCCGCCGGCGGCCCGGATGGCGGCGTCGTACTCCTTCGCCGCGAACTCGAGGTCGTCGGCGCGACCGTCCGGGACCCGGACGCGGGAGGGTTCGAAGCCGAGCGGGTCGATGACGTCGCGCTGGATCACCGAGGCGTAGGACTCGGGGTGCTCGAGCGGGATGCCGACGTACTCGTCGAGCGCGAAGGCGCGGGCCTCGGCGAACGAGATCTCCCCCGCCTCGACGCGACGTCGCAGGTCGGCGTAGATGCCCTGTGGGCTGGACCCGGTGGCGACTCCGATGACGGCGGACGGCTTCTTCGCGACGACGGAAGCGATCTTGGCCGCGGCGACGCGACCGACCTCAGCCGGCGTGGGCAGGATGATGATCTCCACGGTCACAGCCTACTGGTCATGACCAGTCCGCGACAGGGTGCGGTGTCGGTAGCGTGGCGGCATGCCCACGCCTGACTTCGTCCTGTCCCTCCGCTCGAAGATCGGGAACGACCCGCTCTGGCTCACCGGGGTCACCGCCGTCGTGACGCGCGGCGAGGGCACTGATCGCGAGCTGCTCGTCGTCCGCCGGGCCGACAACCTCGCCTTCACGCCGGTGACCGGCATCGTCGATCCGGGTGAGGAGCCCGCCGTCGCCGCGGAGCGCGAGGTGCTCGAGGAGGCGGACGTCGTCGCGGTCGCCGAACGCCTGGCGTGGGTGCATGTCCTGCCGGAGATGACCTACCCGAACGGTGACCGGGCGCAGTACCTCGACCTCGTGTTCGCCTGCCGGTACGTGTCCGGCGACCCGTTCCCCGCCGACGGCGAGAACACCGAGGCCTTCTGGGCACGGCTCGATGCCCTGCCCGAGATGCCCGCGACCATGCGGGCACGCATCGACGCGGCCCTGTCCGACGACCCGGCCACGCGCTTCCAGCGCTGATCACCGGACGGGAGGCGCGGTGCCAGCCCGCACCGCGCCTCCCGTCCGCAAGTGCGCAGCCGAGTCTCGCGCAGGCGGACAGTTTCGCCGTCGGAGCGTCGCGGAACTGTCCGCCCAGCCGAGACTCGGTCTCGCCGGGGCAGCCCGTCGCCGCTCCGCGAGCGGAGTGGCTCGTCGCCGCTACCCGAGCGGAGCGACCGCGACGGGGGCGCCGAGCAGCCGCACGGCGACGGCGTCGCCGGCAACGCGGCGGTCCCCGACCTCGTGCTGCACCGTCACGACCGTGTCGTCGTCGAGCCGGACCGTCGTCCGTCGGATCGACCCGAGGAAACTCGACGCGACGACCGTGCCGGTGACGCCCTCCGACGCGAAGGCGACGTCCTCCGGGCGGACGTAGGCGAGGACCGGGCCGTCCGGTGCCGCGGCGTCGAGTGCCGGCACACGGAACCCGTACACGAACACGTCCCCACCGCGCAGGTCACCGCGGAGGCGGTTCGACTGCCCGACGAAGTCCGCCGTGAACGCCGACGACGGGGAGCGGTAGAGCTCCTCCGGCGTGCCGATCTGCTCGATGCCGCCGGCGTTCATCACCGCGATGCGGTCCGAGACGGCGAGCGCCTCCTCTTGGTCGTGGGTGACGAACACGGTCGTGATGCCGAGGTCGCTCTGGATGCGCCGGATCTCGTCGCGCAGAGAGACCCGCACCTTGGCGTCGAGCGCCGACAGGGGCTCGTCGAGCAGGAGCACGCGGGGCCGGGTGACGAGTGCCCGGGCGAGGGCGACGCGCTGCTGCTGCCCACCGGAGAGCTGGTGCGGGTACCGGTCGGCGAACTCGGCGAGGTGCACCATGTCGAGCGCGTCGATGACCTGCTCGCGGCGGGCGGCGGCCGGCACGCGGCGCATCTCGAGGCCGAACGCCACGTTCTGCCGGACCGTCATGTGCGGGAACAGCGAGTACTGCTGGAACACCATGCCGATGTCCCGCTTGTCGACCGGGGTGTCGGCGACGTCCTGACCGTCGATGCGGATCGACCCGGCGTCGATGCCCTCGAGGCCCGCGAGCGCCCGGAGCGCGGTCGTCTTGCCGCACCCGGACGGGCCGAGCAGCGACACGAACTCACCGGGTTCGATGCGGAGCGACAGCCCGGCGAGGGCACGGTGCGCGCCGTAGTGCTTCTCGACGCCGTCGAGCTCGACGATCGCGCCGTCGGTCGCGAGCGACGCCGGGGCGGCGGGGGCGGTGACGGTCATGCGGACTCCTTCGGGGCACGGCGGCGGGAGCCGACCCGGCCGATGAGGACGAGCAGCACGAATCCGAAGACGAGTGCGGCGAGCGAGAAGATCGCGGCGACGTAGGGGTCGGTCGACTGCACGAGCAGGAGCGCGGTCTGGAACGTCGTGCGGGAGAGGAACGAGGCGAGGGTGTACTCGCCGAGGACGACCGTGATCGTCAGGAAGCAGGCGGCCGTGATGCCGCGACGGAGGTTCGGCAGGAGCACCCGCCACGTCACGGTCCACCACGAGGCGCCGAGCGACCGGGCGGCCTCGGAGAGCACCGACATGTCCATCGCGGTGATGGCCGCGGCGATCGGTCGGAACGCGAAGGGCAGCGCGATGATGCCGATCGCGAAGGACAGCGTCCACGCGTCCGAGCCGAAGACCTGCGCGACGACCTGGTACACGGGGATGAACCCGACGACGAGGACGACCACGGGCACGGTGATCGGCACGATGCACACGAACTCGAGGACCCGGCGGAGCCTCGGGTACCGCAGGGCCGTGATGATCTGGGCCGGCAGCAGCACGAGCAGCACGATCGCCACGGTGATGAGCGCGATGAGCAGCGAGGCGCCGAGCCCGTCGAACACCGGCTGGTAGGTCGCCGCGTTCACCGGGTCGACGAGTGCCGTGTAGTGCGCGAGCGTCAGGCTGCCGTCGGTCCCCTGGCGGAAGGTGAACTGCGCGAGGGCGACGAGGGGGACGGCGAACACGAGGCCGATCACGACGAGCACGATCGCGGCGGTGACCCGCGACGGGGCCGCGCCGAAGCGGCCGACGCGGGTCGCGCCTCCCGTCCGTCGCGGCCGGACCGTGCGCCCGCCGGTGGCCGCGCTCATCGCTGCCACCGCGCTGCCCGACGCTGCAGCAGCGAGTAGGCGCCCATCACCAGGGCCATCACGACGACCATGCCGAAGGCGAGCACGCCGGCGACGTTCTGCAGCCCGATGATCGTCTCGCTGGTGAGCTGGGTCCGGATCGTCAACGGCACGATCCCGCCCTGGGAGATGAGCGCCGCAGCCGTGGCGAACGACGAGAACCCGTTCGCGAAGAGGAGCAGCAGCGATCCCCAGAACGCCGGCGCGAGCACGGGCAGCGCGATCCGTCGCCAGTAGGTCGCGCGCGACGCCCCGAGGGTGGCGGCTGCCTCACCCCACTGGGCCTTGACGCCCTCGAGGGCCGGCATGAACGTGAGGACCATCAGCGGCACCTGGAAGTAGACGTAGGGGATGACGAGCCCGGGCACCGTGTACAGGAAGGTGCCGTCGGCGTTGAGGTCGATGTGCAGGGCGGACACCAACCAGGTGGTGACGAGTCCCTGCGCCCCGATCGTGGCGATGAACGCGAACGCGAGCATGACACCGCCGAACTGGGCGAGGACGCTCGCGGCCGCGTCGATCATCGACCGGACGAGACCGTCGGGTCGGAGCGCGGCGAGCGCCCAGCACACGACGGCGCCGATCACGGCGCCGATCACGGCGGACACGGCGGACAGGCCGAACGAGCCCCCGAAGGCGCGGAGCACCGACGGGTCGGCGAACGCGGCGAGGTTCGCGAAGGTGAACGCGCCGCTGCTCGTGAAGAAGCCACTGCCGACCGCGATCACCGCGGGGACGGCGAGGAACAGCAGGACGTAGACGGCGAACGGGGTGAGGCCGAGCCACGCGACGCCGCCTCGCCGCCGGACCCGGGGGCCGGCGGCGCGGCGGGCGGTGGCATCGGCGGTCGTCGCCGGAGGGGTGGCCGCGGTCGTCGCGGCGGGTCCGGCCGGGACGGGTGCCGGAGCGGTCCCACGGCCGGGTGCCCCGACGAGCGGGTTCCCGCCGGCGCCCGGTGCCGATGCGGTGGTCATGCTGCTCAGGAGCCCATCGTCGAGGCCCACTTGGCCGACAGCACCTTGGCCGCGGCGGTGGCCTGCTCGTCGGTCAGCTCGACGGAGTCCTTCGGCGCGCCACCTGCGGCGTCGAGGGCGTCCTGGTCGACCTTGCCCGACTTCTCGAGCGCGGCCAGAGTGGACGGGAAGGCTCCGGCCTGGAGGTACAGGTTCTGCACGTCCGGGCTCGCGATGTACTCCTGCCAGAGGCGCGCGGCGGCCGGGTGCGGGGCGTCCTTGTTGATCGCCTGCGAGTAGTACGAGGCGAGGGCCTGTCCCTCGGGGACGACGGTCTTCCAGTTCTTGTTCCCGGAGGCACCGGCGGCCGGGCCCCATGCGAGGTTGTTGTACGACCACTGGATGACGACGGGGGTCTCACCCGAGGCGACCGTCGCCTGCGTCGGCAGCACGTTCTGGAAGTTGCCGGCCTGCTTCAGCTTGCCGAAGTACTCCACACCCTTGGTGATGTCGTCGGCCGAGCCGCCGTTCTCGAGCGCCGCGAGGTACACCGCCGAAGCGGCCTGGTTCGCCTGCGTCGGGTCACCCGAGATCGCGACCTTGCCCTTGTACTCGGAGCCGAGCAGGTCGTCGAGGTCCTTCGGGGCGTCGGTGATCTTCGACGAGTCGTAGCCGATCGACATCAGACCGGTGTAGTCGCGGGTCCAGGCGCCGTCCGCATCCTTGAGGTTCGAGGGGATGTCGCTCCAGTTCGCGACCTTGTAGTCGGTGAGCAGGTCGAGGTTCTGCTGCAGCACGGCGTTGCCGAGGTCGAGCACGTCGGGCGCGGTCGACTGGCCCTTCTGCGACTTCACGGCGGCGACCTCGTCGGCGCTCGAGCCGTTCGGGTTCGCGGAGGTGATCTTGATGCCGTACTTCTTGGTGAAACCGTCGATGATCTTGCCGTAGTTGGCCCACGACGGCGGCAGCGCGATGACGTTGAGCTGCCCCTCGGCCTTGGCGGCCTTCACGAGGGCGTCCATGCCCCCGGCGGACTCGGCGCTCGTGGCGGTCTTCCAGTCGGTGTCGTCCTTGGTGGTGCTGGCCGAGCTCGTGGCCGAGCAGCCGGCGAGGGTGACGATGGCGGCGGCGGCCAGGGCGATGCCGGCGAGGGTGCGCTTGTGCTGCACGGGGTGTGCCTTTCGGGTGATCGGGACGGACCCGGGATCCGGGTCCTGGACGATCGTGGACGCGGCCGGTTTCCGACCAGTGCTGCCGTGGTGAACGGTGGCGGAACAGCGGGTGCGGCTGTACGGTCTCGACTGTCGGCGCAGGCGCCGGTTCGGCACAGTCCAGGAGGCACGCATGCAGTTCACGACGACCGTCCTGCAGGCGCGGAAGACGGCGACCGGTCTGCCGGTCCCGTCCGACGTCGTCGAGGCGCTGGGCGCGGGGCGCCGACCACCGGTGGTGGTCACCCTGAACGGCGCCTACACGTACCGTTCGTCGATCGGCGTGATGGCCGATCAGTCCCTCGTCCCGCTGTCGGCGGAGCACCGCGCCGCTGCGGGAGTCGCGGCCGGCGACACGGTCGAGGTCACCATCGAGGTCGACGCGCAGCCGCGGGTGATCGACGTGCCGGGGGACCTGGCGACGGCCCTGCACGAGGCCGGTGTCCGGGGCGCGTTCGACACGCTCTCGAACTCTCGGCAGCGGGCCCTCGTCGACCCGGTCGAGCAGGCGAAGGCCCCGGAGACCCGGCAGCGCCGGATCGAGAAGGCCGTCGAGGCCCTGCGCTCGTAGGCGCGCCTGCCCCGCGGGCGCGCCGCGCCGCGACGCGGGCGCGCCAGCTTCGGCGGTACCTGGTCGCTTCGGGCGTACTTGCTCGTTTCGGGCGTACCTGGTCCGAAGTTTCGGGCAGGTACGCCCGGAAACACCTTTCATCGCGGACGCTTTGGGAAAGAACGAGCAGCGTTGAACACCGAGCGGGCTCACCGGTTCGGTGTGGGCGCGGGGTGTCGAGCGCTCCGCACCGGTCGGATCGCACACGGGAGACCCGCGGCACGGAACCGGACCGCCAGTGCGTCGAGGTCGAACAGTTCGCGCCACTCGACGCGGAGGACCGTTCGAACGCCCGCCACGGTGAGCAGGCGGGCATGACGACGTTTCTCGTCCAGGAACACCTCGGTCTGGTCGCGTCCGCCGAGGTACCGCTCCTGCGTGTACTTGGCGCGTCCGTCGATCTCGATGACGACCCCCTCGTCCGGGAACCAGAAGTCGACGGCGAACCGACGACCTCCGACCACGAACTCCTGCTGCAGCACGGGCACGGGCAGCCCGAGCTCGCGGAAGACCACGCGCGCGAGGGACTCCGCCGGCGAACCCGATCGTGCGTCGGCGAGGTCGACGACCTGTGCGGCGCGTGCCCGTCCCCGGGCGCTCGGGTGCACGGCTCGCCAGAGGTCGTCTCGCCCGATGCCGCTGCGGAGCGCCGCGTCGGCCACGACGACACCGGTCCGCAGGTCGTCCGTCATCGCGATGTCGATGACGGTCCGCGGGACCGTGGTGATCGCGAGGTCGCCCGCTCGGATCCGGTCGGCGGCGGACACCGGACGGGTGTGCAGGACCAGTTCCGACGTCCGGGCGCGGTACATCGACTCCGGCACGGTCGCGTGGACGGGCATGCTCCACCCGCCGAGCGAGGGCAGCCCGTGCACCGCAGCGGCGGACGCGTGGGAGATGGTCGCCCGCGTGCCGAGCCGACCGAGCCGCGCGTACACACGAGTGACGTACCGCTGCCGGGGCCCGGCGGCGTCCCAGGCTGCGCCGTCGACGAAGGCGTTCGGCCCCGCACGGACGAGCCGACCGGCGCCGCGCAGCCGTGTCCGTCGACGCAGGGTGCTGGCGTCGAGGCCGGCTTCGCGGGTGGTGGAGGCCCGGAGGATGGGCAGCGGTTCGTCCATGCACGCGACGATGCCCGACCAGCCACGCGCTCAGCAGGCCGGCGTCGTGAACTGTGGACGCGCCTCCAGGCCCGCCCTGGTGTGGAGGAGTGAACGTTCCTTCCCATGACGGGCGCGATCCCTGCCGGAATCGGGCGTACCTGGTCGGAACTTTCGACCTGGGACGCCCGATTCGACCAGCTACGCCCGGAACGACCGGGTACCAGCACCCACCAGCACCAGCACCAGCACCCACCCGCCAGCGCAGCACGGCGCCGGACGGAACGCACCCGAGTCCCGTCCGGCGCCGCGGTCTCCCTCGCCGGCCCCGCTGCCTCAGGCCCGGCGTACCCGCAGGGTGACGATCTCGAAGGGTCGGAGCGTGAGCACGACCGGCTCCCCCGACTCCCACGAGTCCCCCAGCCCACGTTCCAGCAGGTCCACCGCCGTCACCGTGGCGACGTCGAACCCGAAGTCGACGCCAACGTCGGCAGCCCGCCCACCGGACGCCTCGTAGAGCCGCACGACGACGTCGCCGGAGCGGTCCTCGGCGAGCTTCACCGCCTCCACGAACACCTGCGGCGACGACACCGTGACGAGCGGGTCGACCGTGGTCGTCCCCTCCACCGTGCGCACCGGCAGGTTGAGCCGGTAGCCGCTGTCGGCGGCGTCGAGGACCGACGCGCCCACCCGCAGCACGGTGCGGAACACGTGGTGCCCCTGGTCGGCGTGCGGGTCCGGGAACGTCGGGGCGCGCAGCAGCGACTCGCGGACGAGCGTCGTGGTCCCGCCGTCGGCCCGGGTGGTCCGGGTGATGTCGTGCCCGTAGGTGGAGTCGTTCGCGACGGCGACACCGAACCCCGGCTCGGCGACGTGCACCCAGCGGTGGGCGCTCGTCTCGAAGCGGGCCATGTCCCACGAGGTGTTCTGGTGCGTCGGGCGGTCGATGTGCCCGAACTGGATCTCGCTCGAGGCCGACGACGCACGGACGTCGAGGGGGAACGCGAGCTTGAGCAGCTTCTGCCGCTCGTGCCAGTCCACCTCGGTCTCGATGGTCAGCTCGGCCTCGCCGTCGACCGCCGAGTACCGGGTGGTGATCGACGACGACCCGAAGGTCCGCTGCACGACGAGCGACGGACCGTCGACCTCGACCGAGGACGCCGTGAGCACCGTGCCGTTGCGCTGGTAGGCGCGGTCGATGTCCCACGCCTCCCACTGGTTCGGGGTGTCGCGGAACACGGTGTACTCGGCGGCTGCGGCACCGGGTGCGACGGCATCGCGGCCGGTCGCGTGGTCGACGAGCGACACGACGTGACCGGCCGCGTCGACGGTCGCCGTGACGACGCCGGTGTCGAAGACGAAGTGGTCGCCGTTCCGGACGGGAGGCACGGCTCGCGGTGCCGGGGCGAGCGAACCACCCAGGGCGGTTGCGCCCCCCGCGGTGACGGGCGATGCGTTGAAGCGCACGACGTTCCCGGACGAGCCGCTCCCGCCGACGGCGTCGGCGCCGGACGGCGCGTCGAGCAGCGCACTGCCGCCGCCGGCCACCGTCGACGACGACGCCCCGACCCCGGCGAGCGCCGCGGCCCCGCCGTTCGCGAGCGCCGTCGTGGCGTTGCCGATGAGCCCCTCGAGGACCCGGGCGACCTCGGCGTAGTTCGCCTCGGCGTTCTCGTAGACCCAGGCGATCGAGGACCCCGGCAGGATGTCGTGGAACTGCTGCAGCAGCACCGTGTGCCAGGCCTCCTCGAGCTCCTCGTACGGGTAGTCGAGCCCGAGGCGGACGGCCGCGGTGGACGCCCAGAGCTCGGCCTCGCGGAGCAGGTGCTCGGAGCGCCGGTTGCCCTGCTTCGTCCGGATCTGGGACGTGTACGTGCCGCGGTGGAACTCGAGGTACATCTCTCCGGACCACACCGACGGCGTCGGCAGGGTGGCCTCGATCTCCTCGAACACCTGCGCCGGGGTGCCGAGGTCGACCCGGGGCGATCCGTCGAGGTCGTGCTGGCGCCGTGCCGCCGCGACCATCTCGCGGGTGGGTCCGCCACCGCCGTCGCCGAAGCCGTACAGGAGCATCGACGTGTTGGCGACGCCGCGCTCCTTGTTCTGCCGCTCGCCGCGGTGCAGGTCGGCGGGCGAGACGTCCGAGTTGTAGGTGTCCGCCGGGGGCAGGTGGGTGAGGACGCGGGACCCGTCGATGCCCTCCCAGTGGAAGGAGGTGTGCGGGATGACGTTCGTCTCGTTCCACGAGGGCTTCTGCGTGACGAACCACTTGGAGCCCGCGGCGCGGACGATCTGGGGCAGCGCGCCCGAGTAGCCGAACGAGTCCGGGAGCCAGGCCTCGGGGGTGTCGATGCCGAACTCCTCGAGGAAGAACCGCTTGCCGGCGACGAACTGCCGGGCGAGGGCTTCGCCGCCGGGGAGGTTCGTGTCCGACTCGACCCACATGCCGCCGACCGGGATCCACCGGCCCTCGGCGACGCGCTGCTTGATGCGGGCCCAGATCGACGGGTAGCCGTCACGGATCCAGGCGTACTGCTGGGCGGACGAGCACGCGAACGTGAAGTCCGGGTCGCGGTCCATCAGGTCGAGCACGTTCGAGAAGGTGCGGGCGCACTTGCGGATCGTCTCGCGCACCGGCCACAGCCAGGCCGAGTCGATGTGCGCGTGGCCGACCGCGACGGCGCGACCGGCGGACCCGGACGCCCCGACGGCCAACAGCGGCGCGAGCACGGCCCGGGCGTCGACCGCGGTGCCGGCGACGTCGTCGGGGTCGAGGGCGTCGGCGGCACGCTCGAGGCCGCGCAGCAGGTCCGCGCCACGCGTGCCGTCCGTGGGGAGCTCCCCCATCAGGCCACGGAGGACCCAGAAGTCCTGCTGGAGTTCCCACACGGTGTCGTCGCGCTCGACGAGTTCGATGCGGCGGACCCGGTAGATCGGGTCCGATCCGGCGGTGGACTTCGAACCGAGCGGCGTCGCGCCCTGGAACGAGTCGCCGCCGATGTCGGGGTTGGCGGCGGCCTCGACGTAGAGCTCGAAGGACTCGCCGGGCCCGACCTCGAGCGGCACGGTGTCGTTGTGCGGCTCGATGCCCTTGATCGTCGTGCCGTCCGGACGCCACGCGAGCCCCTCGGCCTGGAAGCCGGGGTTGCGCTTGGTGAAGCCGAGGTCGACGAGGAGCTCGGCGGTGGTGCCGGGCGCGGTGCCGAAGTCGGCCGGGACGGTGCCGCGGATCCGGAACCACGTCGTGCCCCAGGGCTTCCCGCCCCAGGCGCCGCCGTCGAACGGCGTGTAGTCGGCGGCGACGGCGGTGGCGAAGGGCACCGGTTCGTCCGGCACCTGCCAGGCGTCGATCGTGACCGGGGCCGAGCGGCGGTGCACGGCGGGGTCGATGCGGTCGCGGACCAGTCGGGCGATCCGGGCGTGGACGAGCGGTTCGTCGGAGTGCATGGAGGGATTCCTTCCCAGCAGGTGGGCCGGCGGCGCGGCCCGGCGAGGGGCCGACGGCGCGGCCCGCGGACGGGTGTGTCAGCCCTTGATGCCACCGGCGAGGGCGTTGCCGCCGCCGAGGCCTCGGGACACGAGGACGTAGAGGGCGATGACCGGTACGGAGTACACGATCGAGAACGCGGCGAGCTGCCCGTAGGCGACGGCGCCGTTCTGGCCGAAGAAGTTGAAGATGCTCACCGCGGCGGGCACCTTGTCGGGCGAGAGGAGCAGCACGAAGGGGACGAAGAAGTTCCCCCAGGCCTGGATGAACACGAAGATGAACACCACGGCGATGCCCGGGCGCATGAGCGGGATGACGATCCGCCACAGCGTGGTGAGCATCGAGGCGCCGTCGGTCCACGCCGCCTCCTCGAGCGAGATCGGCACCGAATCCATGAAGTTCTTCGCCATCCAGATGGCCATCGGCAGGCTGGTCGCGGCGAGGAAGAAGATGCAGCCCCACACGTTGTCGATGAGGTTCAGCGACACGAACAGCGCGTAGACGGGGACCATCATCGCGGTGATCGGCAGGCCGGTGCCGAACAGGATGCTGTAGAGGAACGGCTTGTTCACCCGCATCTTGTAGCGGGACAGCGGGTAGGCGGCGAGGATCGCGACGACGACCGTGACGACCGCCGTGCCGCCGGAGAGCAGCAGGCTGTTCCCGAGCGGGATGAACGACAGGTCCGGTGTGAGCACCTTCGCGAAGTTGTCGAGCGTGAACTGCGTCGGCATCTTCACGGACAGCGACGCCTGCGTGTCGAGCGAGGCGAGCACGAGCCACAGCAGCGGCACGGCGAAGCACACGGCGATGACGAGCAGCACGACGTTCGACACCCAGCGCATCGTGCGGCCGCGCGGCGAGGTCATGTGCAGCGCACCGGGGGCGGTCACCGCGCGGGTGGCGTTCGAGACCGGACGGTCAGCGGTGAGGGCCATGGTCAGTCCACCTCCGGCTTCAGTGCCTTGATGTAGATGATCGAGAAGACCGCGCCCACGATGAGCAGGATCGTGGCGATCGCAGTCCCGAAGCCGAGCTGCGAGAACTTGAACGCCTCCTGGTACGCCAGGATCGGCAGCGTCGACGAGTTCGTGCCGGGGCCGCCGCCGGTCATCACGAAGATGAGCGTGAACACCGACAGCGTCTGCAGCGTCGTCAGCATGAGGTTCGTCGAGATCGACCGCCGGATGACCGGGAGCGTGATGTACACGAGGCGCTGCCAGCCGGCGGCACCGTCGACCTCGGCGGACTCGGTGATCTCCTCGGGGACCTCCTGCACGGCGGCGGAGTAGACGAGCATCGAGAACGCCGTCCCGCGCCAAATGTTCGCGAGGATGACCGCGAGCATCGGGTACGTGTACAGCCAGTTCGGCCCGGTGATCCCGATGGTCTTCAGGAACTCGTTGAGCGTGCCCTCGTCGTTGAAGAACGCGTACGCGGCGAACGACGCGACGATCTCGGGGAGCACCCACGCGGCGACGACGAACGTACCGACGATGGACCGGATGACCTTGTTGGCGCTCCGCATGAGGAGGGCCAGCCCGAGACCGAGCACGTTCTGGCCGACGACGGCGGAGGCGAGCAGGAAGACGATGGTGAGGATGACGGACTTCGGGAAGTCCGGGTCCTGGAAGAGCTCGACGTAGTTCTTCAGCCCGACGAACTGCTGGTCGGAGGCACCGACGCCGGTGAGGGCGGAGTTGGTGAACGACCCGTAGAACGACGAGATGACGGGGCCGAGCAGGAAGATGACGAGGAGGACGACGGCGGGCAGGAGGGGGACGGCCCGTCCGACGTTCCGCAGCGGCTTCCGCTTGCGCGGGACCGGCGGATCGGTGCGCTTCGGCGCACCGGGCGCCGACAGGGTCGGCGCGAGGGGGGTGCTGGACACGGTTGGTTGCCTTCCGGGTGCGGAGAGGGTTCCGAAGGTGGGTGGTGACGGACGGGAGGCGCGGCGCACGACGCGAGCCGCGCCTCCAGTCCGTCAGGTGGTGACGAGCGTCAACCGGCGGAGACGGTGTTGTCCTTGCCGACGACCTGTTCGACGGCCGTGTCGTACGCGGCAGCCGCCTGCTTCGGTGTCTGCTGCCCGGTCATGACCGACTCCATCGCGACCTGGATCGCGTTCGAGACCTGCGAGTAGTCGCTCGTCGCCGGGCGGAAGTTGGTGTGTTCCACCAGCCCGGAGAAGAACTTGAACGTGGGGTTCGCGTCGGTGTAGGCGCTGTCCTCGGCGACGTCCTTGCGCACGGCGATCTGGCTGTTCTCGGTGTCGTACTTCAGCGAGCCGTCCTTGTCGAGGAACTTCGTGATGAAGTCGAACGCGGCCTGCGGGGCCTTCGAGTTCTTGCCGATCGCGAGCGTCCAACCACCCGACATGGAGTTGTAGCCGGGCTCCTGACCGTTCTGCGTCGGGAACGCTGCCTGGCCCATCACGTCGTTCCACTCAGCCCACGGCGCGGTGCCGGTCTTCAGCCACGTGCCGGACTGCCACGAGCCGTCGAGGTCGATCGCGAGCTTGCCCTGGGGCAGCCACGTCTGCGCGATGGTCGTGCCGACGTTCGTGTCGAGCGCCTGCTGCGGTGTCGGGCCGAGGCCGCCCTGGTAGACGTCCTTCACGAACTGCAGCGAGTCCTGGAACTGCTTCGAGCCCGTGACCCACTTCTTGTCCTTGTAGAGCGTGTTGCCGGAACCGTCCGCCCCGTACAGGAGCATCTCGAAGCCCTGCATGGTCGAGGCCTCGCCCTGCGCCTTGCCCGAGTAGATGTTGAACGGGATGACGCCGGAGTCCTTCTCCTTGATGGTCTTCGCCGCGGCGAGGACGTCGTCCCAGGTCTTCGGCTGCCACGGGACCGGCAGGCCGACCTCCTTGAAGATGTCCTTGTTGTACCAGAGGGCCCGGGTGTCAGTGCCCATCGAGACGCCGTAGGTCTTGCCGTCGACACCCTCGCCGGCCTGCTTGGCGTTGTCGTAGAACTGGTCCCAGTCCTTCCACTTGGCCACGTACTCGTCGAGCGGCAGGAGGTACCCGGCCTGGGCGTCGGCCTTGATGAGGAAGGTGTCCTCGTACATGACGTCCGGTGCGGTGGCCGGTGCCTTGTTCATGAGCGCGAGCTTCGTGTAGTAGTCGTTGCCCTGCGCCTGGATCGGCACGAGGGTGACCTTCTTGCCCGGGTACTCCTTCTCGTACTCCTTCTTGACGACCTTCATCTGGGCGTCGAGCTGCTGGAAGGCGCCGAACTTCTGGTAGGCGATCTTGATGGTGTCGCTCGAGGCAGACCCTGAGCTGGAACAACCCGCCAGTCCGACCGCGGCGACTGCCACGGCTGCGAGACCGGCGATGATTCGGGTGCGGCGTTTCATCGGTGCTCCTTTGCACGGGATGTTCGCGGGCTCCGTCACCCGCGCGCAGGATTACTCCACCGTATTTACTTATCCGTGTCAAGAGCCTGTTCGTGTCGATTCGGTCACGCTCCCTGGCGGCTCAGACCGGGGTGGCGCCTCCGGTCACGGTGATGCCGCCGGTCGCCGGGACGTCGACGAGCAGCACGCTCGGCCGCCCGACGTGCCGTCCCTGTCGGATCACCACGCGGTCGTCGGGCTGGACCGCGCCGACCTCGCGGAGGTACGCGCCGGTCGACGCCGCTGCCGATCCCGTCGCCGGGTCCTCGGTGATCCGACCGGCCGGGAAGAGGTTGCGCGCCTCGTACTCCAGCGCGCCCGTCCGGTGCAGCACCGTGACCGTCCCCGCCCAGCCCGCCTCGCGCTTCAGGGCGGCGAGGGGCTCCGGGGCGAAGCGGAACTGGTGGAACAGCTCGACGTCGGCGAGGACGATCACCGGGTGCCAGTTCCCCGCGAAGGACTCGAGCACCGGGAAGTCCGGCGCGACGTCGTCGATCGTCAGGCCGAGCAGGGCGAACAGCCGGTCGCGCAGGTCGGGGTCGAGCGGACGGGACTCGGGAGGGACACTCGTCATCGCGACCTGGACGCTGCCGTCCGGGGCGGCCGTGGCGTCGAGGGCGATCTCGCCCGCGGCGGTCGTGAAGACCCGGCGTCCGAGGCCCTCGCGCTCGGCGAGCACGACCGCGGTGGCGATGGTCGCGTGACCGCAGAACGGGACCTCGGCCGCCGGCGAGAAGTACCGCACGCGGGCGCCCGCCTCGGTGCGCCCGGTGACGAAGGCGGTCTCGGGGTAGCCGACCTCCTGTGCGATCGCGAGCATGTCGTCGTCGGACAGGCCGGACGCGTCCAGGACGATGCCGGCGGGGTTGCCGCCCCCGGGCTCGGCGGCGAAGGCGGTGTAACGGAGGACCTCGGTGCGCACCATCCGACGGTACCGCCGGGCGCTTGGCCTCGCTGGTGCGTGGGCCGCGGGCGTGCGGGCCGCTGGCGCGCGTTCGTGAGCAGGAACGGTCGGGTCCGCGCCACGAACCCGACCATTCCTGCTCACCGGATCACTCCGAGGCGGGGGTCCCCCGGCGTCGTGCGGCCTGCGGACCCCGGTCAGGCCGGTCGGTCGAACCGCGCCCCGCGTTGGTCGGACGGCTGCGCCAGGAGCACCAGCAGCACGATGTTGCCGATCGGCACCAGGTAGAGCAGCACCCACCACCCCGAACGGCCCGAGTCGTGCAGGCGCCGGACCGCGATCGCGATCCAGGGCAGCGCGATGACGAGCAGGACGACGCCGTAGAGCCCGATGCCGATCTGCGCGATCGGTGGGAGGGAACCCAGCAGGTACCCCCACACCGGGAACGGGTTGAACGAGCGCATCGCGTCGTCGAGCATCGCCGAGTCGGCTGCACTCACCGGGCCCGGTCGCCACGTCACGATGCCGATGGCCCAGGGGATCTGCAGGGCCTGGACGATGAGGAACGACCACAGCGCCCACCACCAGAACTCCGGTCGTGCGGCGCGCCCCCGGAACACGGCGTAGCCGCGGAAGAACCGTGGGAACGCCGACACGAAGGTCGCACCGTGCCACGGCACGCCGACCGGGGGTTGGGTTGCTCGTGGTTCGGTCTGCACACGTCCTGCCTACCGAGGAATCCTGAGCGCTGCTCGCGTCGGGCGTCCCCCGAAGCGGCGGGTGCGGACCCCGGGCGACATCGTCGCTGTCGTACGACGACCACGATGTCGCAACGCCTCACCACAGGCCCCCACGCAGGTCGCCCGCGCAGGTCGCCCGCGCAGGTCGCCCGCGCAGCGAGCGCTGCCCGGTGTCAGGCGACGCGGGCGCGCGTTCGTGAGCAGGAACGGTCGGGTCCGCGCCACGAACCCGACCATTCCTGCTCACCGGATCACTCCGAGGCGGGGGTCCCCCGGCGTCGACGGAGCACGAGCACGCCCGCACCGGCGACGAGCAGCAGGAACGCGGCGAGCGCGGCGACTCCGAGACCCTCGGCACCGGTGAACGCGAGCGCACCGGTGACCGGGTCGATCGTGATCGTCGTCCAGCCGAGCACCGTGCCGTCCTCGGCGGTCACCACGATGCGGTGTTGCCCCGCGGGGGCGTCGGCGGGGATGGTCGCCGTGACCGTGCCGTCCGCTGCGACCGTGGCGGTGCCGAGGAGCGTCGGCGTGGAGAACATCCAGACGTGCACCTGCTGCCCGGCGTACCGGGTGCCGACGCCGACAGTGATGGTGTCGCCGGGGCGCGCGGTGGCCGGGGCGGTGAGCGAGCCGCGGTTCGCCTGGGTCAGGGACGCCTCGGACGGCGCGACGGGCGAACCCGAGGGCGACGTACCCGACCCGGGGGCCGAGCCACCCGGCGCGGTGCCACCCGGCGCGGTGCCACCCGGCGCGGGCGTCGACCCGCCGCCCGGCGTGGGCGTCGGCGTCGTCCCGCCGCCGCCCGGCGTGGGCGTCGGAGTCGTCCCGCCGTCGCCCGGCGTCGACGAGTCGCACGGGTAGGTGCCGGTCCGGAGCGAGAACCCGTCCGTGTCGTTGTCGTCCGCGTAGAACGTCGCCCGCGCACCCTCGGTGCAGACGCCCGAGATCGCGAAGCCCTCGTTCGCCAGCGTCCGGTCCGCGTTCGTCGGCGCCTCGTACACCGTCGTGGCGGCGAAGGCCCCGTCGGTCACCTCGTACAGTGCCGTCCGGCCGGAGCAGGCGTCGTCGCACACCACCCAGAGCGCGTCGAGCGTCGGGTCGAACTGCACGTCGGCGACGACGGAGAACGGCGTCGCGATCGTCGCCACCCGCTGGGACCCGCCGTCGGACATCAGGGCGTACGCGTACACGCTCGCGGTGCCCTCGACGCCGACGAAGAACAGCCCGTCGCCGTGTCCGGCGTAGGTCGCCGGCGAGTACGCGGCGCCGGTGTGCTCGTCCGCGAAGCCGTGTGCGGTGAGCCACGAGTCCGGGATCCAGGTGACGCCCTCGAGGCCCGCGTTCGCCCCGAGCCCGGGGAAGTCCGCCGCGAGGTTCCACTCGTCGGTCGCGTTCAGCGTCGTCTGGGAGCCGTCGGTGGTCGCGAAGCGCAGCACCGCGGGACGGCTGGTCCCGGACACGTCGTTGTTCCGCTCGGTCGAGACGTACACGGCACCGGGGTCGTCGGAGGTGATGGTCACGCCCTCGGCGTCCGGCGTCCCGGAGCCGTCGGCGTAGTGGAGCTCGGTCCCGGCCGCGTTCGTCGGCGCCCAGCCGCCCGCCCCGTCCGACGTGAGGTGGTAGAGCAGCCCGTCGCCGTTCTGCACCGCCCAGAGCTGCCCCGCGGCCGATGCCGGGGTCGACGCCGATGCCGACGGCGTCCAGTCGATGCCGCTCAGGTCACCGGTGAAGGTGTCCTCGTCGTCGAGCACCCGCTCGTCCGGACCGCCGGGCCACGCCTCGGCGGTGACCACGCCGGCGAACCGGTTGGCGGCACCCTTGGTCGGTGCGGCGGTCTCGGCGAACGCCCCGGTGCCGTCGGGGTTCCGGCCGTACGTCGTCGCGGCGTGCGCCGTCCACGAGTACGAGTCGACGAGGGTCCCCCGTGGGTCGAGGAGCCGTGCCGAGTCCGCCTTGCCGAGCCCGAACCCGAAGTCCTGCTCGTCGAGCACCGTGAAGCCACCGGGAGCGACGGTCGTGCCGGACGGGATCGCGTACGCGTGCGCGTCGTCACTGTCCGAGAACACGTACCCGCCGAGGTCGACGGTCGTCGTCCCGGTGTTCGTCAGCTCCACCCAGTCACCCGGGGTGCCGCCGTCGGACTCCACCTCGTTGATGCGCACCGGCGAGGAGCAGTCGTTCGCCGCGCCCTTCGTCGACGCGGTCGTGTCCACGAGGGCACCGGTGCCGTCCGGGCAGCGCCCGTACGTGACCGCCGCGTGCGCGGTCCACGCGTACCGGAGCACCAGGTCGCCCGCCGGGTCGTAGACCCTGACGGTGTCGGCGCCGCCGAGCCCGAAGTCGAAGCCGGGAGCGGTCGCGGACAGCTGGTCGATGACGAAGTACCCACCCGCGGCGATGGTCGAGCCGGTCGGCAGGACGTACGCCTCGTGGGAGCTGTCGTCGTCGAGGAACGCGTACCCGGACAGGTCGATCGCCGCCGACGAGGTGTTCGCGAGCTCGACCCAGTCGGTGTCGTCGCCGTTCGACTCGACCTCGTTGACGACCAGTCCGTTGGCGGCGGACGCCCCCACGGTGGGGTCGTCGTCACCGACGGCAGCGGAGGCGGGGGACGTCGTCAGGGCACCGCCGACGACGACGAGGGCAGCGACGACGGACGCGCCGAGGCGAAGAGCTCGGGGATGCATGCAGGGTCCTTCTCGGGTGTTCAGGGGAGACCTGCACGACTGTTCAGCATCCGGGCATCCGGCCGGTGGCGTCGAGGTGAACGACGGGTGTCGCCCGCCTCGCACGCGACGGCACCGTGTGCCGGACAGGAGGCGCGGGTCGGCCCCGCACCGCGCCTCCTGTCCGGTGGTGCGCGCGACGGACCTCCGTCAGCGACGGATGAGCAGGGTGCTCGCCCGCGGCGACAGCGCCGCGTCGAGGACGAGGCAGGCCGCGCCGACCGCGGCCACGTCGGCGCCGCGGTCGCTCTCGGTCACGACGACCGGGTGCTTCGGAACGAGCAGCGGCGAACCGACGATCGCCTCGCGCGCGGCCGGCAGGGCGGCGCTCGCGATCCGCGACCAGAAGGGCCCGCCGAAGACCACCCGGTCGATGTCGAGCAGGTTCACGATGAGGACGACCGCGTTCCCCATCACCGTCCCGGCCTCGGCCGCGAGCCCACGGGCCACCGGGTCCCCGGCGTCGATCGCCGCTCCGAGTGCGTCCCAGGCCCGGTCGACGGCCGCGACGCCCGCCGGGGCGCCGCCGAGTGCCAGGCCGCGCGCCTGCGCGACGTGCACCAGACGGTCCGGGGCGACCGCCGCACCGACCTCGCCGCGGGTGCCCTCGCCGTCCGGCGTCCCGGCGAGCGACCCCTGGTCGACCATGATGTGCCCGGCGTCACCGGCGTTCGACCCGACGCCGCGGACGGGCTCGTGGTCGACGACGAGCCCCACACCGAAGCCGGTGCCGAAGTAGACGAAGGCGAAGTTCCGCGCCGAGGACTCCCCGGCGAGGAACATCTCGCCGATCACCGCCGCCGTGACGTCCTTCTCGAGGAGCACCGGGTACCCGGTCGCCTCGGCGAGCGCATCGCGCAGCGGGACGTCCCGCCACCGCGGCAGGAACGGCGGGTCGAGCACGACACCGGCGTCGACGTCGATCGGACCGGGGCTCGCGATGCCCACCCCGAGCACGGCGTCCACGTCGACCCGGGCACCCGCCACGAGTTCGTCGACCGCGGTCGCGATGGTCCGGACCACCTCGGACGGGTCGTCGGCGGTCGGGGTCGACGTGGTGCTCGACGCGACGACGGTCCCGGCGAGGTCCAGCAGCACGTAGGTGACGACCGCCGGGTCGACGTGCACCCCGACGGCGTACCGGCTGCCGGCCTCGAGCCGCAGGATGGTGCGGGGCTTGCCGCGGCCGGACACGACCGTGCCGGACTCCGCGATCATCCCCGCCTCGATGAGGAACCGCGTGACGTTCGACACGGTCTGCGCGCTCAGGCCGGTGCGGGACGCCAGCTCGACCCGGCTCAGCCCGTCCGGCGAGCGACGCACCGCGTCGAGCACGACCGTCCGGTTGAACCCACCGATCGACGGGAGGTTCGCCCCACGCCGATGCTCTGCCATGCCGCGACCATACCGCGCCGGTCGGCCCGGCACCGGTGGCACAACGGTGCGGTATCGGTCGCGCGGCTCGCTGGCCCCCGCACGGGTCGCACGGCTACCCTGAGCGGCATGACGGACCTCCGCCTCGAAGAACTCTCCGCGTCGACCGCTGCGGCGGCGAACTCCCTGACGCTCAAGCCCGGGCAGGAGCAGTTCGTGCAGCCGACCACGTACGGCGTCGCGGAGTCCGACGTGAAGCCGAGTTCGGCGTGGACGCGTGTGGTCCTCGACGGCGACGAGGTCGTCGGCATGATCATCGGCACCTTCGACGAGGACAACGCCGAGGAAGAACTGCGCAGCGCGATCTGGCGGGTCAACGTCTCGGCGACGGCGCAGGGTCGCGGTGTCGGCCGGTTCGCCGTGCACGGTCTGGCGGACGAGGCACGGAGCCGCGGCCTCGAGCGTCTGACCGTCGTGTACGAGCCCGGCGGGGACGACAGCCCCGAGGCGTTCTTCCGCGCCGTCGGCTTCGAGTTCGTGCGCGAGACCCAGTACGGCGACCACTTCGCGGTGCTGACGCTCTAGTGGCCCGAGGACCGGTCGGCCACGGGGCGCCCGCTGCCGTCTCGTCCGGCCACGGGGCGCCCACTGCCGGCTCGTCCGGCGACGGGCTGCCCACTGCCGGCGCGTCCGGCGACGGGCTGCCCGCTGCCGACGACTTCGGTGCGGCCGTGGCCGAGGTCGTGCGCCACATCCCCCCTGGCCACGTCATGACCTACGGCGACGTCGCTGCGGCGCTCGGGTCCCGGGCGTCCCGAGCCGTCGGCAAGGTGATGGCGCACGAGGGTGCCGACCTGCCCTGGTGGCGCGTGGTGCGGTCGGGCGGACTGCCGCCGGCGCACCACGAGGCCCGCGCGCACGAGCACTACCGCGCCGAGGGCACGCCCCTGGTGCAGGGCACGACCACCTGGCGGGTCGACATGCGTCGCGCGCGGTGGTCACCGGCGACGGACGCGGACGACCCGTTCTGACGGCCGGTGCACGGGCAGTGCCGGCGCGGGCCTCGGCTCACGCGTCGAAGCGGGCGCCCTTCGGGTTCGACGGCAGCAGGCACAGCACGAACAGCACGAGCGACCCGATGCCGACCAGCACGTGCAGGAACTGCCAGAAGCCGGACAGGTTCGCGTCGTGCAGCCGTCGGGCGCCGAGGGCGAGGGAGCCGATCAGTGTCGCGAGCCCCCACACCACGAAGAGGTAGGAGCCGACGGGGTTCTCGAGCACGGGGGTGTCCGGCGTGAAGGCCTGCGGCACGAGCTGCAGCACGAGGCCGATCGCGAACGACGTGATCCACCACCACCAGAACTCGGCTCGGGACGCCCGGCCCGTGAACACGGTGTACTTCCGCCAGAACCGCCGGACGGCCTCGGTGAAGGGTGCCCCGTAGAAGGGGTCGCGCAGGGCCACGCCGCCGGGCTGCACGCTGTCGTCGCTCATGGGTCCACCCAACCACGTGGAACCACGGATCCGACGTGGAACCAGCGCGAGTGCGTGGTTCCACGTCGGATCCGTGGTTCGTCCGACAGGGCCGATCGACGGTGCCGCTACACGAGCGAGTCCCGCCAGGCCGCGTGCAGCTGAGCGAACCGTCCGGTCCCGGCGATGAGGTCGTCCGGGGTGCCGTCCTCGACGATCCGGCCGTACTCCATCACGAGCACGCGGTGCGCGATCGCGACGGTCGACAGACGGTGCGCGATGATGACCGCGGTCCGGTCGGCGAGCAGCGTCTCGAGCCCCTCCTGCACGAGCCGCTCCGACGGGATGTCGAGCGACGCCGTGGCCTCGTCGAGGATGAGCACCTTCGGGTCCGCGATGAACGCCCGGGCGAACGACAGGAGCTGCCGCTGCCCGGCCGACACCCGGCCGCCGCGCTTGTTCACGTCGGTGTCGTACCCGTCGGGCAGCGCCATGATGAACTCGTGCGCGCCGACCGCCTTCGCCGCCGACTCGATCTCGTCCCGTGACGCCCCCGGCTTGCCGAGCGCGATGTTGTCCGCGACCGTGCCGGAGAACAGGTACGCCTCCTGCGTGACCATGACGATCGCGCGACGCATGTCCTTCGTGTCGAGGTCCCGCAGGTCGACGCCATCGAGCCGCACCGAGCCCTCGGACGGGTCGTAGAAGCGCGCCATGAGCTTGGCGAGCGTCGACTTGCCGGCACCGGTCGACCCGACGAGCGCGATCGTCTGCCCCGCCGGGATGTGCAGGTCGAACTCCGGCAGGACGACCTTGCCCTTGTTGTAGGCGAACACGACGTCGTCGAAGTCCATCTTGCCGGTGGCGTCCGCCAGCCGCGTCGGCTTCGCGGGGTCCGGCACGCTCGGCCGTTCCTCGAGCACGCCGGAGATCTTCTCCATCGCGGCCGAGGCCGACTGGTACCCGTTGTAGAACATCGCGAGTTCCTGGGCCGGGTCGAAGAAGCGCTTGGCGTACAGCGCGACCGCGAGCAGCGCACCGACCTCGAGCGACCCGCCGACGATCCGGAAGCCGCCCACGATCACGACCGCCGCGAGCGTGGCGTTCCCGATGAGCACGAGCACCGGATCGAACGTCCCGAACAGGTTGAACACCTTCGTGTTCGCCACCCGGTAGTCCTCGACGAAGCCGCCGTACTCGTCGCGGTTGCGGGACTCCTTGCGGAAGGCCTGCACCGCGCGGATGCCCGTCATGGTCTCGACGAAGTGCACGATCACACGTGCCGAGGCGACACGGGTGGCGCGGAACAGCGTCTGCGAGTTCGACTGGAACCAGCGGATCAGGAACCACAGCGGCACGAGCGACACCGCGAGCACCAGCCCGGACGTCGGGTCGAGCGCCACGAGGGCGATCGCCGTGAACACCATGTAGAGCACGCCCTGGATGAGTTGGTTCAGCCCGGAGTCGAGCAGCTCGCGGATCGAGTCGAGGTCACTCGTCTGGCGCGAGATGATCCGGCCGGACGTGTAGGTCTCGTGGAACTCCAGCGAGAGCCGCTGCGTGTGCAGGAACACCCGCTTCCGCAGGTCGAACAGGATCGCCTGGCTGATCCGGGCCGCGAGCACCGTGTACCACGCGGTCAGGACGGCGCCGAGGACGGCCACGACGATGTACGTCGCGACGACGCCGAACGCCGGCACCCAGTCGTTCCGGTCGAGGACGGCCGGCAGGGCGTTGTCGATGCCCCACGCGATGAGCGCCGGACCCGCGACGGTGCCCGCAGTGGAGACCACGACCACGACGCCGAGCAGGACGAGCCTGGCTTTGAGGGGCGCGGCGAGGGACCCGAGCAGGGCGAGGGAGCGACGCCGCAGGCGCTTGCTCTCCGCCTTGGTGAAGTCGTCACGTTCCTCACCACGCACACCGAGCGTGGTGATCGACGCGGTGACGGGCTGCTGCGCGTCGTCGACATCGGGTGCGTCGGTCGACTGCGCCGACGTCTGGGCTGGCAGTTGCTGTTCCTGCTGGCTCATGCCATCGCCTCCTCTCGTGCGGTGGCGTCGTCCTCGTCGAGCGACGAGATGACGTAGCGGTAGTGGTCGTTGGTGGCCATCAGCTCCGAGTGGGTGCCGACGGCGGTGACGATGCCGTTCTCCATGAGCGCCACCCGGTCGGCGAGCGTCACGGTCGACGGGCGGTGCGCCACGATGAGCGACGTGGTCTCGGCGAGGACGCGGCGGAGGCCGGCCTCGACCCGAGCCTCGGTGTCGACGTCGAGCGCGGACAGCGGGTCGTCCAGGACGAGCACCGACGGCCGCGCCGCGATCGCACGGGCGAGCGCCAGGCGCTGCCGCTGCCCGCCGGAGAGGGACAGGCCCTCCTCGCCGACACGGGTGTCGACCCCGTCCGGCAGGTCGTCCACGAAGGACGCCTGCGCGATGTCGAGGGCTTCGCGCATGACCGCCTCGGCCTCGGCGCCGGACAGGTCGGGGCGACCGAGCAGCACGTTCTCGCGCACGGTCGTCGAGAACAGCGTGGCGTCCTCGAACGCGACGCCGACGTGCCGCCGCAGCTCCTCGCGGGTGAGGTCGCGGATGTCGACCCCGTCGATCGTCACCGAGCCTCCGGTGACGTCGTAGAGCCGCGGCACGAGCGACAGCAGCGTGGTCTTGCCGCAGCCGGTCAACCCGACGAGCGCCATGGTCTCGCCCGGCTGCAGCTGCAGCTCGACGCCGTTGATGAGGTCCGGGTACTGCGGTGCGGAGTCCTGGTAGCGGAAGTGCACCCCGTTGAAGGACAGCGCACCGTGCGGCTCGGCGATGGTCTTCGGCGACTCGGGGTCGGTGATCGTGTTCTCGGAGTCCATGACCTCGAAGAAGCGGTCGACCGCGGTGCGGGTGTCGAACGTCATCGAGAGCAGGAAGCCGATCGACTCGATCGGGAACCGCAGCACCGTCGCCGTCGCGAAGAACGCGAACAGCTGCCCGACGGACAGCTCCCCCTGCGAGGCGAGCCAGATGCCGGCGAGCAGGCAGAGCGCGAACGCGACGTCCGGCACGAGCAGCAGCCACAGCCAGATGCTCGCGATCGCCTTCGCCTTCTCGATCTCGGTGCCGCGCAGGGCTTCGGCCTGCTCGCTGAACTCGTCGAGCTTGTAGCGCCCGCGACCGAACGCCTTGAGCACGCGGATGCCGTGCACCGACTGCTCGACGCTCGTGGCGAGGTCGCCGACCTGGTCCTGGCTGCGGCGTGCGACGACGGAGTACCGACGTTCGAACAGCAGCCCGTTGATCCACAGCGGGATGGACGCGACGAGGAACACCAGGCCGAGCAGCCACCCGAAGGTGAACAGCACGACGAAGCCCACCACGATGGTCACGATGTTGACCACGAGCAGCACGACGCCGAACGCCAGCCACCGTCGGATCAACGACAGGTCGGAGACGGAGCGGGACAGCAGCTGTCCGGACTCCCAGCGGTCGTGGAACGCGACCGGCAGGTCCTGCAGCTTCGCGTAGAGCGCGTTCCGCATGCTCGTCTCGATGCGCGTCGACGGGCGCATCACGAGTCGGCGGCGCGAGGCGATGAAGAACGCCTCGAGCACGCCGAGCGCGAGCACGCCGAGGCCGGCCGGCCAGATCTGTGCGGAGTCCTTCGAGGACAGCGGCCCGTCGACGAGCCACTGCAGGACGTAGGGGATCGCGAGCGCGACCAGGGAGGCGCCCATGGCGGCGAACATGCCGCCGATGAGGCGCCGCTGGTGCGGCTTCACGTAGGGGTAGATCCGCGCGATGGCGCGGAAGGTCGAGGGGCGGTCGGTGGACGGGCGCGCCTGGTCTGGCGTCTTGGACATGGATTGCGTCCTCGTGCGTCGTGCCGAGACCCTCTGGATCGGTCGCTGCTGTCGCAGCCGCCGGTCTGGAGGCTCGGTGTCCGTTGCGTGGTGGTCGTCGGCCGAGCGGGTCGGTCGCGTCCTCGGGCCGTGCCCGCCCTGGTGAGGCGTGCTCGGTCCGCGTCGCGGTCGCCCGCCGCCGCGTCGGACGCGGCGTCGGTTCGGTCGGAGTGCACCGGGAGCGTGTCGTCCCCCGGGTTCAGGCGTGGGCTCGCGCGGGCCCGTGCTCGTCGTCGTCGCTGGTGTCGCGGCGGCTCGTCGCGTGCTCGTCGTCGTCGGGCGGTCCCGTCGACTCGTCGCTGGCTGTGGGAGGCAGCCCTACGCGGACAGCGGTGCCGTGGCGGCGGGCGCACCCCGGTGGGGGTACGGCGCGACGGCCGCGGACGCGGGACGCGGGCGCATGCCACGGGTCCCGCCGAACGGTCGTGCGTCGGGAGCGGTCCCCACGAGGAGCACGAGACCCGCACGGGCAGCCGTCGCCACGGTTCCGGTCGTCGTGTTCATCGTCACTCCAGTCGTCGTCATCGTCACCGTTGTGTCCGCGGTGCCGCCGGCCGGTGTGTGTCGTGGACACTGGGGCCGTCGGCGTGCCTGTCGCGGAGCCTTACAGACTATTCACAGTCGAACGTGGTGCGCAAGCGTTTTCCGGAGTTGCCGGTTGTTCGACTCAGTGGAAGAAGTGGCGCTCGCCCGTGAAGTACATCGTCACGCCCGCCGCCGTCGCCGCGGCGATGACCTCGTCGTCGCGGACGCTGCCGCCGGGCTGCGCCACCGCGCGGACACCCGCGTCGAGGAGGACCTGCAGGCCGTCCGCGAACGGGAAGAAGGCGTCCGATGCCGCGACGCTGCCCGCGGCCCGCTCCCCCGCACGGCTCACCGCGAGGTGGCACGAGTCGACCCGGTTCACCTGGCCCATGCCGACGCCGACGCTCGCCCCCTGGTTCGCCAGGAGGATCCCGTTCGACTTCACGGCACGGCTCGCCTTCCAGGCGAACGCGAGGTCGGTGAGCGTCTGCTCGTCGGCCGGTGCGCCGGCGACGAGGGTCCACGTGGACTGGTCGAACGCGGTGAAGCGGTCGGCGTCCTGCACGAGGAACCCACCGGAGATCTGCTTGACCTCGCGCGGGGCCAGGGCGAAGTCGGTCGGGAGCGTGAGGAGCCGGATGTTCTTCTTCCGCGAGAGGATCTCGATCGCCTCGGGGTCGAAGGCCGGCGCGACGACGACCTCGGTGAAGATGTCCGCGACCGTCTCGGCCATCTGCTTCGTCACCGGACGGTTCGCGGCGATGACCCCACCGAACGCCGAGAGCGGGTCGCAGGCGTGGGCGGCGGCGTGCGCGGCGGCGATCGGGTCGGCGGCGTCGGCCGGTGCGATCGCGATGCCGCACGGGTTGGCGTGCTTGATGATCGCGACGGCGGGCTCGGCGAAGTCGTAGGCCGCGCGGACGGCGGCATCGGCGTCGACGTAGTTGTTGTACGACATCTCCTTGCCGTGCAGCTGCGCCGCCTGGGCGATCCCGGTCCCGCCGGCGCTCGTGTACAGCGCCGCGGCCTGGTGCGCGTTCTCGCCGTACCGGAGCGTCGCGGCGAGGTCGGCGCCCACCGTGAGGTGCTCGTCGAAGCTGCCGGGCGTCTCGATGTCACCGCTCGTGGTCGGTGCCGCGGCCGCTGCCACGACGTCGCTCGCGAAGTACCCGGCGACGGCGGTGTCGTAGGCGGCGGTGTGCGCGAAGGCCTGGGCGGCGAGGCGCTTCCGGAGCTCGAGCGTGGTCCCGCCCGCACGGACGGCCTCGACCACCTCGGCGTAGGACGACGGCGACACGACGATCGCGACGTTCGGGTGGTTCTTCGCCGAGGCCCGGACCATCGCGGGGCCGCCGATGTCGACGTTCTCGACGACGGTCGCGGTGTCGGCGCCGGAGGCCACCGTCTCGACGAACGGGTACAGGTTGACGACCACGAGCTGGAACGGCTCGATGCCGAGCTCGGCGAGCTGCTGCTCGTGCGACTCGAGGCGGAGGTCGGCGAGGAGGCCCGCGTGCACCGACGGGTGCAGGGTCTTGACGCGGCCGTCGAGCGACTCCGGGAAGCCCGTGACGCTCGAGACGTCCGTGACGGCGTACCCGGCGTCGCGGATCGCTCCGGCCGTGGAACCGGTCGAGACGATCTCGACGCCGGCGTCGGCGAGGGCCCCGGCGAGCTCGAGCAGGCCGGACTTGTCGCTCACCGAGATGAGCGCCCGCCGCACGGGGACGAGGTCCCGGTCGCGGTACAGGCTGGGGTCGGCTGCGTGCACGCTCATGCGCTCGGGGTGCCCTTCAGGTCGGTGGTGCCGTTGGCGATGTCGAGGATGGTCTGGATGAGCAGGCGTCGCTCGACCGGCTTGATGCGGTCGTGCAGCGTCGACTCGGAGTCGCCGGGGAGCACGGGGACGCGCTCCTGGGCGAGGATCGGGCCGCTGTCGACGCCGTCGTCGACCTGGATCACGCTCGCACCGGTCTGCTCCACACCGGCGGCGAGGGCGTCCCGCACGCCGTGGGCGCCGGGGAACTCGGGCAGGTAGGCCGGGTGCGTGTTGATGACGGCGGGCGCGAACTCGGACACCACCGCGGGCGGGAGCAGCCGCATGAGCCCGGACAGCACGAGCAGGTCGGGCGTCCACGGGCGGATCTGCTCGGCGAGGGCTTCCCCCCACGCGGCGCGCGTCTCGTAGCGCGAGAACGGCACCGTGAAGGTGGGGATCTGGAACTCTTCGCCGAGGCCGAGTCCCTCGGCGTCGCGGTCGGCACCGATGGCGACGACCCGCGCGGGGTACTCCGCGTCGAGGGTCGCCTCGAGCAGGGCCCGCAGGTTCGAGCCGGCACCGGAGATCAGGACGACCAGTTCGAGCACGGGACAACCCTACCGGGCCGCGGTCACCGGTCGTCCTTGGGACGGCGCCACCACGGCAGCTCGTCCTCGGGGATCTGGTCCGTGGCGTCCCACCGCTGCTGCGGGGCCGCCGGTGCGGACGGTGCTGCACTCGTCGTGATGCCGCCGTGGTCGTCGTCGGCGTCGTCGCGGCCGGCGACGAACTCCTCGGTGCTCCACGGGAACGCGGGCTGCGGCTCGGTCCCGGGCGCGTGCGGCACGGCCGCTGCGGGCTGCTCCGGCTCGCGGTCGGCGCCGGCGCCGGTCGCCCGGTCGCGCAGGTCGCCGACGCGTTCCCGGACGCCGTCGGCCGCTCCGCGCAGGCGGTCGCGGAT